>JAYVTN010000374.1:0-9384 GCA_043788785.1 Spartobacteria bacterium
AGACAACCCTCATCTCCCTGATTGCAGGCCTGCTCCAAGCCGATTCAGGCACCGTGCTTCTCAGTGATGCTCCCATCACCGAGCCCGGTCCGGACCGGGGCGTGGTCTTCCAGAACTACTCGTTGCTGCCGTGGATGACGGTCTTTGAGAATGTCTATCTCGCCGTTGACCAGATCTTCCCGAACTGGACCCAGGCGAAGAAGAACGCGCACACGGATAAATACATCGCTATGGTGAATCTGACGCCTGCCCGGGACAAAAAGCCTGGCGAGCTTTCGGGCGGCATGCGCCAGCGGGTCTCGGTAGCCAGGGCGCTTTCAGCCGAGCCCAAGATACTTCTTCTGGACGAACCGTTGGGAGCGTTGGATGCCCTCACCCGGGCGACCCTTCAAGACGAGATTGTGCGGATCTGGATGCAGGACCGACGCACGGTCGTCCTCATCACCAATGACGTCGACGAAGGCATTCTCATGGCGGACCGCATCATCCCATTGAGCGCAGGTCCAGGCGCCACGCTCGGCCCTTCGGTTCCGGTCGATCTGCCCAGACCCCGGAACCGCAAAGCCATCAATCACGAACCCGCATACAAATCCGTGCGGCGCGACGTCATCGGTTATCTTCTCGGACCGGGCGCAAAACCCAAGGTTGCCGTATCCCGCCGTTTGGTGCTCCCCGACTTGATTCCAGAGGATCTCGACGTCCGACGGCCCGCTTTCTTCAACAGACCGGCACCCCGCCGGCGCAGCGAACAGCACACAGAGATGGTTGACCTCTCATGAGCCACTACCTCGACATCTCCCAACTCAGCAAAGCCTACCCCACTCCCAAGGGCCCGGCGATTATCGTCAAGGACTTCAACCTCCGGGTCCGCAAAGGCGAGTTCGTGTGTCTGATCGGCCATTCCGGGTGCGGCAAATCCACGGTGCTCTCCATGGTTGCCGGGTTGAGCGAAGTGAGCGAAGGCGGTATTATTCTAGCTGGCAAAGAGGTTACCGGCCCAGGACCGGATCGCGGCATTGTGTTCCAGTCGCCGTGTCTGCTGCCGTGGATGACAGCGTTTGAGAATGTCATGCTGGGGATCGACCAGGTTTTCTACACCGCTTCCCGCCGCGAACGTCGGCAGATCGCTGAGTATTATCTGAGCATTGTCGGGCTGAGCGACTGCATGGACAAACGACCGGGCGAGATTTCTGCCGGTATGCGCCAGCGCGTGGGCATCGCCCGCGCGTTTGCGCTCGCGCCCAAGATGCTCCTGCTGGATGAGCCATTCGGGATGCTGGACTCGCTCACGCGTTTCGAACTCCAGCAGGTTCTCATCGACCTTTGGCGACGGGACCAGAAAACAGCGCTCATGGTCACCCATGATGTGGACGAAGCGCTCTTTCTCTCCGACCGCATCGTCATGATGACCGATGGTCCGGAGGCAGAAGTCGGAGACATTCTCGAGGTCAATTTTCCCCGCCCCCGCGAACGGCAAGCCGTCATGGATCATCCGGACTACTACCGTCTGCGCGAACATCTAATCGAATTCCTAGAAGTCCATGCCCATCGCAAACATCCCGTTGTAGCCCAGCTTGCCACACCCAACCCCAATTTGACCCCGGCCACGAGCGCAGCCGCCTAATCAGCGGGTTCCTCAAGTCCAAGCCCAACTTTCCCTTTGATCCGGATGCTCCCGGACCAGAGCCACCCGACCCATGCCGGAGGAGCATCTCCATGCCCATACACCACCACCCATATGCCTGCAAAACACTACCTACTCCACCCACAATGTCTGTTCGCCGCCGCGCTACTGGCCGGCAGTTCATGGACTGCTTGGGCTGGCCAATCCCTCGATAAAGTTGTCGTCGCACCCGTGCCCGCCAATCCCCTGTGCTTTCTGGACGGCAAACTTTGCTTCGATGTGCAGGAACGCATGCGCTTTGAAGCCCGAAACAACAACTTCGATTTTAATGACTCCATCAACGCCCCAACCGACGATTCCTGGCTGCTCAACCGCTTCCGTTTAGGCGTCACCTACAAGCCCGTGTCCTGGTTGAAATTTTACGCACAGGGCCAGGACTCGCGTGAGTTTGATAGCGATCGCCCCAATATCCCCGGCGCCCTCGGGGCCGAGGGGGATGACGCCTTCGATCTCCGCCAGGCTTACGTTGAATTCTCCGATTTCTCCCAATTCCCACTCGGGGTTAAGGTCGGCCGCCAGATCCTTTCCTATGGCGACGAACGCTTGATCGGCGCTTTTGATTGGAACAACTTCGGGCGCACCTTCGACGCGGTCAAAGTCCGCTACCAAACGCCCCTTTGGTCGGTGGATCTCTTCAGCGGCACGCCCGTAGTCATTAGCCGCGACGAGTTCAACCAGTCGGATCTTTTCAATGGCACCGAGTTGGACCGGGACTTGGTCTTCAGCGGGATCCATTTCAGCACCGACGCGGCCCCGTGGGGCACGTACGAGGCCTACACCTACCTCCTCGACCAGGAAAGCGGTGTGGTCACCAACACCCAAGGGAGCCTGGGGGCGAAGGTCTTCACCGGCAGCAAACTTGATCGCAGCGATTTCGTCACCGTCGGTATGCGGGTCAAGGGCGATCCAAAAAAACTCCACGGCTTCGAATTCGACGCAGAAGCCAACTATCAAGCCGGCACGGTGCGCGGGCTGGATCTCAATGCCTTTGCGGCACATTTCGGCGCGGGTTACAATTTCAACGCCCCATGGAAGCCGCGCCTCTGGCTCGACTACGCCTATGCCTCCGGTGACAGCAACCCTGCCGATGGCGAGATTGGCACCTTCCAGAACCTCTTCCCCACCAATCACAAATTCTACGGGCTCATGGATCTGACTTCCATGCAGAACATGCATCATCTATCGACCAGCTTCCGTGTCGCCCCGACCAAGTCCGTAACCGTCCAGATCGATTATCACGCCTTTTTCGCCGCCTCCACGGACGATGTTTGGTATCGGGCCAATGGTTTGAGCGCCGTGCGCCCGCTCTCGCCTGCCGCTCGAAGCGCCTCCAATTACGAAGGCTCCGAAGTGGATCTGGTTGCCACTTGGAATGTGAATAAGAATTTCCAACTCCAAGGCGGCTATGCGCACTTCTTTGCCGGCGAATATCTCAGCGATACCGGCCCCTCCGATGATGCGGATTTCGGATACGTGCAAGCCACGATCACCTTTTAAAATGTCCAACCCGCTCACGTGGCACCCGTGGAAGAGCGCCCTGTTGCGCCGCGGAAGCGACCACGGGCTGGGAAGCCCATGCCACCCGCCCCCTCCTCGGCTGCGCCTTTCCGCATGACAACGTCTATTCCGTTCATTCCAGACAACGCTCCCTTCAGTACCGAGCAACGCCAATGGCTCAATGGCTTCCTCGCCGGCTGGCTTTCGGATTCCAACCTTGGCTCCGCAATTCCCCCATCGTCGCCGTCGGCCCCGCCTAAGCCGATTGGGATTCTCTATGGGAGCCAGACCGGCACCGCCGAAGGTCTGGCTCGCAAAGCAGTTGCCGAAGCTAAACGACGCGGTTTCGCGCCACAGGCTGTGAGCATGGAGGACTACGCGAAACTGGATCTGCTTAGCCTTAGCGAGTTGCTCGTCATCACGAGTACCTATGGCGATGGCGAACCGCCCGACAATGCCCAGGCTTTCTGGACCTATCTCAAAAGCGATCAGGCGCCCGCCCTCGGACATTTGCGATATTCTGTACTTGCCCTGGGCGACACCAATTATGCCGCATTCTGCGAGTTCGGTCGCCAATGTGATCTCCAGCTCGAAGCACTGGGGGCCATTCGTATTCATCCGCGCACGGATTGCGATGTCGACTGCGAAGCTCCAGCAAAGGCGTGGACGGAAGGCGTGTTTGCGGCCCTCGGCAATGGCGAACCCTCCGTAGGGCTCCAAGCGCTTGCGCCCGCCCCCGAACCCGAGGGCTACTCCAAAACGCGCCCGTTCCCGGCCCATCTGTTGGCAAACCGCCTCCTGAATGCGACAGGCTCAGCCAAGGAGGTCCGCCATTATGAGATCTCCTTGGAGGGTTCCGGGCTGAGCTATGAAGTGGGCGATGCGCTGGGGGTACTCGGATCCAACTGCGCGGACCTCGTCAGCGAGCTGATCGCCGCCATCGGCTGTGAGAACAACGAGCCCGTCCCGAGACCGTCCGGCGTTGAGACGACGTTGCATGACGCCCTCCTCCACGACTACGACATCAGCAAACCCTCGCAGGATCTTCTCGCGGCCATCGCTGCGCAGAATTCCTCTGGAACCCTAGCCGCCTTGTTAAGCGCGGACCGGCGCGACCAGCTCAAGGACTACCTCTGGGGCCGTGACATCCGGGATTTGGTTGATGGCATCCGTCTAAGCGCCAAGGATTTGGTGGCTTTGCTCAAGCGACTCCAGCCGCGTCTCTACTCAATTTCTTCCAGTCCCAAGGCCAATCCCGGCGCGGTCCACCTCACGGTTGCGGCAGTCCGCTACGATGCCCATAGCCGAAACCGCAAAGGCGTGTGCTCGACATTCCTGGCCGAACGCGCCGGGGATGCCACACCCGTTCCGGTCTTTGTCCAAACCTCCCATGGCTTCCGGTTACCCACCGATCCCATGACGCCAATCATCATGGTCGGGCCGGGCACTGGCATCGCCCCCTTCCGCGCTTTCCTCCAGGAACGGCGGGCTGTTGGGGCACCCGGCAAAAACTGGCTGTTCTTTGGAGACCAAAAGCGGTCGACCGATTTCCTCTATCAGGAAGAGCTCGAAGCGATGCAGGCCGATGGACACCTGCACCGACTGGACTTGGCGTTCTCGCGCGACCAGGACCAAAAGATTTACGTCCAGGACCGCATGCGGGAGAACGCGGACGCCCTTTGGCAGTGGCTCCAGGACGGCGCCCATTTCTATGTTTGCGGCGATGCCAGCCGGATGGCCAAGGACGTCGATGTGGCCTTGCACGAGATTGCCCAGACCCGCGGCGGTCTGAGCCCCGAGGCAGCCGCCGAGTATATCGCGTCGCTCAAGACCCAGAAACGTTATCAGCGCGACGTCTACTGACCCATGTCTCCTATGAGCCTTCCCATACCGTCTGCGGACAACCAGCCGTTCACGCCTGAGCAAACCCACTATCTTGGCGGCTTCTTCGCAGGGATCAAAGTGCGCGGCCTCCGATTCAGCGATGCGGTGCCTGCGCCCGCCGCCGCGCCGGGTGTTGGACTGGAGGATCTCATCTTCGAGGAGCGTGTTAAGCGCGAGCTCCATCCCTTGGATGCTTACCAACAGTTGCTCGACAATGCTGTTAGTAACAAGGCGCCCGAAAAAGACGACCTGTTCCGCTTCAAATGGAACGGCCTCTTTTTCCTGAGTCCAAACCGGGAAGCGTTCATGGCGCGATTACGCATTCCCGGCGGCCAATTGCGCAGCTTCCAATTACGCGAGATCGCCCACGTGACCCAGGAGCTGACCAGCGGTTACGTGCAAGTGACCACCCGGGCTAACCTCCAGATCCGCCTCATCCAACCCAAGGACGCTCCGGCATTCTTGCGCCGCATCCAGAGCGTGGGACTGCATACCCGGGGCGCTGGCGCGGACAACATCCGGAACATCACGGCCAATCCCACGGCCGGACTCGATCCCGTGGAGCTCATCGACACCTTGCCGCTCTGCCACGAGCTCGCCCAAGTCATTCTCAATGATCGTTCCTTCTACGATATGCCCCGTAAGTTCAATATCGCTTACGATGGCGGCGGTCTCATTGGCACTGTCGAGGACACCAATGACATTGGCGCCAAGGCGGTCCGGGTCGGAGACTCCATATTCTTCCGCATCTTCCTGGGCGGGGCCACAGGGCACAAGGCCTTTGCCCGCGACCTCGGCGTTCTGGTCAAGCCTGAGGAACTCAACAAGGTCATCACTGCTTTGGTGCGCGTGTACATCGCCAACGGCAACCGTTCCGACCGCAAGCGGGCCCGGCTTAAACATCTGCTCGAAAGCTGGAGCCTGGAGAAATATCTGGGCGAAACCGAGCGGCTCCTCGGTTTCACTCTGCATCGTGCTCCGCTGGACTCCGCTACGCTTGAGTTCGCCAGCCAAAGCGTGCCTCACTCGCACATTGGGGTTCATGCCCAAAAGCAAAAGGGCCTGAACTATATCGGCGTTGCCATACCCGTTGGCCATCTCACGGCCAAACAGATGTTGCGGATCGCCGAGATTGCCGACCTCTACGGGACCGGTGAAATCCGGCTGACCGTGTGGCAAAACTTCATCCTTCCCAACATCCCGGACGCCTACGTGGAGACAGTGAAGAAGGCTCTCAAAAAGCTCGGCTTCGACACCCAGCAATCCCTGTTGCGTGGCGGACTGATCGCGTGCACGGGAAATGCCTACTGCAAGTTCGCGCAATCCAATACCAAAGCGCATGCGGCGGCATTGGCCGACTATCTGGAGCGAAAAGTCACGCTGGATCGCCCCATCAATATTCATCTGACGGGTTGCCCGAATTCCTGTGCACAGCATTACATGGGCGATATCGGGCTATTGGGGACTAAGACCCGGGTCGGCGGGGAAAGCGTGGAAGGTTATCACGTGTTTGTCGGAGGCGGCTTCGGGGCGAAGCAAGCGGTAGGTCGCCAAGTCTTCACGGGCATCGCGTTCGAAGACCTCAAGCTCACCCTGGAAAAAATGCTTCGCGGTTACGCCCGTCACCGAGAGGCCGAGGAGAGTTTCCAAGCCTTCACCCAGCGGCATGATCTAAATGCGCTCCAAGCCATCTTCTCCAACGAGGAATGAGTGAATTGCTCCAGCCAAGTCCTATGAATCGCGGGCGCTTTCCAGCTCCGTTGGAATCGGGCGACTCCACGACGACCCTGCTGGATCAACTTCTCCAGGAGCAGCAACTCTTCACTCCTGTTGCCCGCTTCTCCCGGGAACACGGAACGCTCCCGGCCCAAGCCCGGTATTACAGCCAGCTGCTTCCCCTGGATCGGCCGCGCCCTGGCCAGCAATATGCCTTCGGAGTGGATCTGGATGTCTGCACCGGCTGCAAAGCGTGCGTGAGCGCATGCCATTCCCTCAACGGGTTGGATGAGGACGAGATCTGGCGCACGGTCGGGCTCATCCACGGCGACGATGATTCGGGACCGTACCAGCAGACAGTCACCACCGCGTGCCACCACTGCGCGGACCCGGCCTGCCTCAACGGGTGCCCCGTCAAAGCCTACGAGAAGGACGCGGAAACGGGCATCGTGCGGCACCTGGACGACCAGTGCATCGGCTGCCAGTACTGCGTGCTCAAGTGCCCCTACGATGTCCCCAAGTACTCCAAGAAACGCGGGATCGTTCGCAAGTGCGACATGTGCTACAACCGTTTGGCCGTCAACGAAGCGCCCGCTTGCGTCCAAGCCTGCCCCAATGGCGCCATCACCATCCGATTGGTGGAAATCCCCAGTCTTCCAGCCCAGTCCCGTCTGGTTCCGGATGCTTTTCCTTCGGACTATACCCGGCCCAGCACCGCCTATACCACGCGTAAGTCGATTCCCCTGAACGCCCGTGCTGCCGACGCCCACTCATTGCGTTTGGAGCATGCGCATTTCCCGCTGGTCTTCATGTTGGTGCTCACCCAGCTCGCAGCAGGTCTCTTTATCGCACTGGCCCTCATCCAGTTTTTCCAGTTGCAGTTACCCAGCGCGCCTTGGGCCCTGGCTGGTTTTGCTTCCCTCAATCTAGGACTGGCGCTCAGCGTCCTCCACCTCGGTCGTCCGCTCAAGGCGTGGCGTGCCTTTTTGGGCCTTAAGACTTCCTGGATGAGTCGGGAAATCTTGATCTTTTCAGTATTCGCCGGGTCGGTCGGCCTCGCAACGACAGCCAGCCTTTGGCCCGCGCTCCGTCCATGGATTCCCGGGCCGTTTTCGGCTCTGGACCTCGGCGCATGGCTATCGCCTATTTCCCTGCTCACAGCTGTTTTGGGGCTTCTCGGGGTATTCACCTCGGCCATGATCTACATTGATACGCGGCGCCCGCCATGGGCCGCCCCCCGGACGTTCGCCAAGTTCTTCACCACGGTTGTGCTTCTGGGCGCCACCGGTTCAGCCTGCCTCATGTCCTTGAGCAACGGTCCCCTGCCCGGGAGGTTCGCGCTCGGTCTTCCCATCCTCATGCTGGGCCTTTGGGGATGGGATTTGATCGCGTCCCGCCGAGCGCTAAAAAGCCCCGAACATCCTGCCCATTTCATGGCCAAAACCATCCAGCTCTTGATGGCCCCATGGTTCCGGGCCCAGATCACCCTCTGCTGTGCCGCCATCGGACTGGCGACTCTCGCGATCAGCCTCCGCTCGTCCGGGCAAGGCATCTGCCTTGCGCTCGTCTTCGTGCTCGCCCTGCTCTCACAACTCCTGGAGCGCACTTTCTATTTCGCCGCGTGTCCCGCACCCCGCATGCCCGGGGGCTTCCACCCGTAATCCTCCACCTTGAAACTCAAGAATGATGCCCGACCAGCTTGTCACCCAATGGGCGAGGATGCGCCATCGTGCCCGTACAACGCTGATTATGGACTCTGCGCCAATTTCAAATACACGGAGGAGGAATTCTTTTCTACCACAGAGGACAGAGCCCACCGAGTACCGAGCGTGGAGGAATGGCGATGGGACAGCGGCTCATTTCGTCATTCGTCATTTCGTCATTCAATGTGGCGCTGTAATCCGCGCCCATTCCCGGTTTTAAGATGAAGCTCTCCAAACTCAGCTCGCTTGTTCGCCAATGGGATGGCCCGCTGACCCAGGATCTCGTCCTGCACCCCGGCGAATTCGGGCTGGGCAAAACTCCCGCACGCCTGACCCCGGACAACACCACCACCATGGTGTGCGGCTATTGCTCCACTGGATGCGGCCTGAAGGTGCACTTGAAGGATGGCCAAGCCATCAATCTCAGTGGCGACACCGAGTACCCGGTCAATCTAGGCATGGCTTGTCCAAAGGGTTGGGAAGCGCTTACTCCGCTCGCCGCCCCGGACAGGGTTCAAACCCCGCTTCTGCGCAATCCGGCTACGGGCGAACTCGAACCGGTCACGTGGGCGAAGGCACTCTCGGTTTTTTGCGAACGGCTGAAGCTCACCAAACTCCATCATGGCCCGGAGTCGGTCGCGTTCCTTAGCACAGGCCAGATCGTTACTGAAGAAATGGCTTTGCTTGGGGCCCTGTTCAAATTCGGCATGGGCTTCGTGCATTGCGACAGCAATACCCGCCAGTGCATGGCCACTTCGGCAGTCGCTTACAAACAATCCTTCGGCTTCGACGCGCCCCCCTATTCCTACGCCGATTTTGAGCAGTCGGATGTCCTGGTATTCGTCGGTTCGAATCCGTGCATCGCGCATCCGATCATGTGGCAACGGGTGCTGCGCAATC
>JAYVTN010000375.1:0-5424 GCA_043788785.1 Spartobacteria bacterium
GAGCGTGAGATTATCGGGGTGCGCGATCCCTTCGGCTTCCGACCGCTTTCGTTGGGCAAACTGGATGGGGCCTATGTGCTTTCGAGCGAGACATGTGCCTTTGATCTTATCCATGCGGAGTTCATCCGCGAGATTGAGCCTGGCGAAGTGGTTATCATCAACGAGGACGGGATCCGCTCGGAGTTTCCTTTCAAAGCCCAAAAACGGGCATTCTGCATGTTCGAGTACGTGTACTTCGCGCGTCCTGACTCGATTATCAATGACGTGAACGTCGCCCGGGTCCGTACGGAGATGGGCCGCGAATTGGCGCGTTTGCATCCAGTAGAGGCCGATATCGTCGTGCCTGTGCCCGATTCGGGAAATTACGCGGCCCTCGGCTTTGCCGAAGAGCTTGGGATTCCTTACAACCACGCTTTTGTCCGTAACCATTACATTGGAAGGACGTTCCTGCAGCCTACGCAGTTGATTCGGGATTTCAACGTGCGGGTGAAGCTCAATCTCATTAAGGAGTCGGTGGCTGGCAAACGGGTGGTGGTAGTCGATGACTCCATCGTACGGGGAACGACCGCCCGGGCGCGTGTGGTTAATTTGCGGGAAGCCGGGGCCAAGGAAGTGCACATGCGCATTTCTTGCCCTCCGCACCGGCATGCGTGCCATTATGGGATTGATTTCCCCGATCCGGAGAAGCTTTTGGCCAACCAATGTACCCTCGACCAGATCCGGGATTATCTGGGTGCTGACTCCATCGGGTACCTCGACGTCCAAGGAATGGTGCGGGCCACGGGTCAAGATGCCAAAGATTTCTGTCTGGCGTGCTTCACTGGCGAGTACCCGGTGCCCGTGGATCCCAAGGTCGACAAGTTCATCATGGAACGCCGGCGTAAACGGGTCGACTTGCTGGCGACCGAAGGCGATCATCCAGAACTTTTTTGAGGGGTCTTCTAAGCGTTTCTAAATTCCTATGGTCAGAAGCCTGAAGTCATTGCCTAAAGCACGGAAAGCCTATGCCCAGGCCGGGGTGGATGTGGATCTGGGCAATCGAGTCAAGAGTGGGATCCATGCGTTGGTCAAGGGCACGCACGGTCCGGAAGTTCTCGGGAAAATTGGCGGATTCGGGGGCCTGTTCCGACCCGATTTCAAGGGGATGAAGGATCCGGTGTTGGTCTCCAGCGTTGATGGGGTCGGCACCAAGCTCAAGCTGGCATTCGCCCTCAACCGACACGACACCATGGGCCAAGATTTGGTCAACCATTGTGTGGATGACATCGCCGTGCTTGGAGCGCGTCCGTTGTTTTTCCTGGATTACATTGGGGCCGAAAAACTTGAGCCCGAGGTATTCTTGCAGCTCCTGAAGGGCTTTGCGAAGGGGTGCAAGCAAGCAGGGTGTGCCTTGATAGGGGGCGAAACCGCGCAGATGCCGGGGATGTACCATCCGGGCGAATATGATCTTTGCGGTACCGTAGTGGGCGTGGTCGACCGGGCCAAGATGATCGACGGCAGCCGGATCAAGCCCGGGGACGCCGTGTTGGGGCTCGCTTCCAATGGGCTCCATACCAACGGGTATTCCCTGGCACGCAAGGTTCTCTTCGAGCAAATGAAGCTGACGCCGCAGGCCCGGCTAGAGGGTTTGGCAAAGACGCTCGGGGACGAGTTGCTCCGGGTGCACCGCAACTACCAGCCCCTTTTGGCGAGCCTTCCCCAAGCCAAGATTAAAGGGTTGGCACATATCACCGGAGGCGGGTTGGTGGACAACTTGCCGCGGGTGCTCCCGACGACATGCGATGCCGTGATCAATACCCGCTCATGGAAGCTGCCAGCACTCTTTGAACATATCGAGCGGGGTGGGGGCGTGGATCATGCCGAGATGTACCAGGTCTTCAATATGGGAATCGGTATGACCATCGTCGTTGCCGAGCGGGATGCGGCCGAGATCCTCAAACGCACCAAGGGGCGGCGGATCGGTCGGATCGAGCCCGGCAGTGGCAAGGTGCGCTTGGAATTCTGAGTCTCCCGGAAGGCTCCCCAAAACGGGCGGGGCTTTTTTTCCGAGATTGGTTTCGACTATAGCGCCAGCATCTTTAGGCTCCTGGGCGCTGAGATGTCCGACAATCGCGTTTCCCAAAAGGCATGGAAAGTGAGCGTGGGCGCGGGCGTTTTGGGGGCCATAGTGGTGGCTCTCAAGTATGCTCTGCGTCCGGCAACCAAGAGGCGTGTCCCGGACTCAATTTCCTCGGCGGTGTTCACCACCAAGGTTTTGCACACCAGCTTGGGAGAAGTGGTTTATCACGAATCGGGAACGGGCAAGACGTTGATTTTCGTCCATGACCTCTGCTGTGGGGGCTGCTCCTACGAATGGTCAAAGGTATATCCGGAGTTTGCGGGTAGCTTTCGGGTCATCGCGTTGGACATGGTGGGCTTTGGTGAATCCTCGCGTCCCGAAATGCGTTTTACTCCGGGGGGGTACGTGCGGATGTTGGCCGAATTTACCCGCGCGGTTACCCAGGAGGAGGCGCCGCGGTTTGTGGGCAGCGGATTGGGGGGTGGGCTTTGCGTACTGATGGCCAGCGAGCATCCGGAATTGGTGGGCGGACTCTTGCTCCATCGCCCACATGGAGGCGCAGAGATTGGAGCCCAGCATCTGCCGTTGGCCAATCGGATTGTTTACCGGATCCCTCTTCTGGGGCGGTTTCTCTACCGCAACCATCTCTCCACGCGCAATGCGATGGCCACGTGGCTACGCAGGATCGCGTTTTTTGACCCCGAGAAGGTGACCGAGGAGACCGTGGAGGTGTTTGCGACCTGTGCGCAGCAGCCCGGCGCCGAACATGCCGTCTTGAGCTGGCTCTCGGGATCCTTGTCCTTTGATTTCCAAGGCCACGTGCATTCCTGCCGCTGTCCGGTCACCCTTCTGGAAGCGGCTTCCCTGATGGCCCCCTTGGAAGCGCCCAGAGAAATGGCTGAGGCTATCGCCTCAAAAATCCATAGTTAACCCGCAAAGAAGCCTTCCGGGAGGTATTTGGTTGTCAGTAGGAGGCCAATTCGTTAAGAGCCAAGCCCTATATGAAGCGCTCTTTTGTTGGCCTAACTATGTTGGCGATTGCCGCCCTGACGGGAGCATGTGCCAATGATACTCCCAAGCCGCGCGTGCGGCCGGGATTCAATCCTCCACCGACGGTGGTTGAGGAACCCCCGGTGATCGTTCACGAATCCCAAACTCCGCAGCCTCCTGAGCCGGCCCAACCCCCGGCACCCCCAGCGCCCCGCCTCGGCAATCCCGAGTATGGCAAGGCGGTTCCCGGCAAAACCGGTTTTGTTACAAGCCCCTACGCTCCAGCCGCTGGCTACGTTGACGTGCGCGGCTTCCCACCCGGGACAGAAGTCAAGGATCCCTACACAGGCAAAGTTTTCCTGGTTCCCTGAACGAATTTACTTCCGGACATTTCCAGTCCCCGGTTGCGCGGCTTTGGGTCGCGAACCGGGGACTTCCGTTATGAAAAACGTAGCAATCATCGGTCCCGGGCTGTTGGGGGCTTCCATCGGGCTCGCGTTGCGCCAAAACGCCGGTGCAAGGGTTTCCGTATGGGCGCGTAGGAATGAAGCGGCCCGGCAAGCCGTGGAGCTAGGAGCCGCCGATCTGGGGTCCAACGACCTGGAGGAGGTAGCCAGCGCGGCCGACCTGGTGATTCTGTGTACGCCGGTGGGTTCCATGCCGGCCCTCGCGCGCCAGTTGGCTCCTGTCCTCCAAAACAACCCCTTGGTAACCGATGTGGGCAGTGTCAAAGTGGACGTGGTTGCCTGCTTGTCGGCTGTATTCAGGGGACATGCCCGGTTTATCGGCAGTCACCCCATGGCGGGCTCCGAGCAAAGCGGGATGCTGGCGGCCCGGCACGACCTTTTTGCCAATGCCTTATGCATTTTGACCCCGGAGGCGGACTCCGATCCAGGAGCCGTGAGGGGTATCGCAGAGTTTTGGGAGGACTTGGGATGCCGGATTCGAACCATGCCGGCTCCCGATCATGACCAGTCGATGGCCTTGGTTAGCCACTTTCCCCACCTGCTCGCGGCATCCCTGGTGGAAATGGTGATGGACCAGAACCCTTCAGCCCTGGACCTTTGCGGCCCCGGTTTCCGGGATTCGACCCGGATTGCCAGTGGCCCCCCAGCCATGTGGGCGGAAATCCTCCACAACAACCGGGTTCATGTGAAAAAAACCGCGGAGGCAATGGTTGAAAAACTCCGCGAATTAATCACACTGCTCGATTCTGATTGCCCGGAAGCATCAATGCACAAATTTCTGACCCAAGCCAAAGCCCATCGCGACCGCGTGCGGCAAACCCGATAGAGAATGTCCGACTGGAAAATTCACCGCGCGCCTGCCATCCAAACCGAGATCACTGTTCCCGGTGACAAGAGTATTTCCCATCGAGCGGTGATGCTGGCCTCCATGAGCAATGGACCCTGCGTCATCCGGGGTTTCTTGCCCAGCGAGGATTGTATGAGCACGGTGCGAGCGATCCGGGCCTTGGGGATCGAGATTGAAAACCCGGATCCCACGACCTTGGTGGTGCATGGCAATAAGGGCCAATACAAGGCGCCGGCTACGGATATCGATTGCGGCAATTCGGGCACTACGATGCGGCTCTTGGCTGGCATCTTGGCGGGACAACCCTTCCGCTCGCGTTTGATCGGAGATGGATCGCTCTCCAAGCGGCCCATGCGGCGGATCATAGAGCCATTGAGGGAAATGGGCGCCAGCATCACTGCGGAGGGACAGGACGGCCGACCCCCGTTGGTGGTGGAGGGCTCCACTCTTAAACCCATTCATTATTTCTCTCCTGTGGCCAGTGCCCAGGTAAAAAGCGCGGTGCTTTTGGCCGGTCTCTTTGCCCGCGGAAAAACCAGTGTTACCGAACCCAACCAGAGCCGGGATCATACGGAACGGATGCTGGAATACTTTTTGGTGCGCCCGCAGATCCAAGACCTGACGGTTTCCATCCATGGGGGTCAGGTTCCGGAATCCAGGGAGTTCGAGGTGCCTGGAGACATTTCCAGCGCGGCATTCTGGTTGGTCGCTGCCGCCGCTCATCCGAACTCTCACTTGTTGGTTAAGAACGTGGGCTTGAATGAAACCCGTACGGGCGTATTGGCAGTGCTTCTACGCATGGGCGTTCATCTGCGGGAAGTCATCGACAATGACCAGGCCGAGCCCATTGGAAGCATCGAAATCAGCGGGACCCGGATGAAAGGGACGATTATCGGCGGGAGGGAGATTCCCAACGTGATTGACGAACTGCCGATCCTGGCGGTGGCTGGTGCGTTGGCCCAAGGCAAGACCATCATCACTGATGCCAAGGAATTGCGGGTCAAGGAGACCGACCGGATTGCCGCAATTGCCACCAATCTACGGGCCATGGGGGCTCATGT
>JAYVTN010000376.1:0-9202 GCA_043788785.1 Spartobacteria bacterium
TGCTCCTTCTTCCAGTTGATGGGAGTTGGCTTGTGTTTTTTGAAGAGGTTGAACATGGGGATCGGCGGACGAGTGGGCTAACCCCAAGGTGAGCTTCCCTCGGAGCGCGGCGTGACGGGTACCGGCGAGTCCGCAGCAATCTAGCCTTCAAGGTTAGGCGCTGGTGCTCTTTTGGAGTTCATTAACATGCTCCTCAACCATTTCGATGAAGACTCGGAATACCGTGATACTCGTGAGTATCTTGTTCGCTTGGGGGCGAACCCGCGAGGCTAGCTCGTGACAGAAGATGTGTCGCTCGCGGAAAGTATCTACGATGTAGCGGCGAAGGTGTGTCTGAAACATCTTGTGCCCAGCCGCAACATCCTCCGCCCTTAGGCGCTTAGTAAACTCGGCGCTGAAATCTTGGCCAAGCAAAATGGAAAGGTTCTCCTCCACCTGTCCAAGGTTGCTATGCGGAAGTTGAGCGGCAATAAACTCCCCGACGGAGATTGTGCGGCGGGAAGTGGCGAGCAGAGTCGCGACGTCGATCTTGACGTCCTTGAAATTGGTGGCGTTTTCGGGTTTGCCGGTGCTACACGACTCGGGAGTAGAGCACCCGGGGCCAATCGGTTTCGATCTCAATGGGTATCAGCTCGCACTGGCGAGTGCAGCGGAATAATTAGGTTGTTTAACCCTTTTGTTAGGCCTGCGTTCGCGCCCGTTAAGGGTTTATGGCAAGGCTGATGGGCTTGGTGCCCTTGCTCCGGGGCGCTTGATGACATGCAGGTAGATCATGGCTGTGGAGACATCACGTCCGGAACTACGCGTAGAGGTATTGCTGAAACCCGGCGAATACCCGGCCGATCTCGTCGGGCTTGCCGAGGTCGGCGACTGCGTCGGAGATCGAGTCGTTGTATTTGAGCTTCAGCAAGCTGGGCAGCTTCCCTTGATCAAGTTCCTCCACGCCCACGTTGATATAGTGGGAGAGCACGAACCCCAGGAACACTTGGCGCTTGTCGTTGAAATGCGTCGTGATCGCCACCTTGGCTTTGGCTGCACGCTGCTCCCGGGTCAACGGCGGCAGCGCATATGCTACATGGGCCAACACGTCGAACAGATCACTGTTCTCCGCGTCGATGATCTTCTGCATCTCCGCCATTTGATCGCGTCCGAACCCTTTCTCGGCCAATGCCTCCAAAAGTTCTGCCCGGGTATCCGGGGAGCTCCAGAGCAGGCGCAATTCGGCTTCGTTCTTAAAGAAGTCGGGCAGTTTCCCGAACAATATCTCCATGAACTGCTGGGCTGAAATCGGGGTGCCATCGGGATGCCAGAAGGTCGTGGCCATCATGTGCTGGATGTTGCGCTCCTTTCCGTCAGCGAGCTGGACCCGGGCCCGCCGGCGTTTTGTGCAGATGCATGCAAGCAATCCGCAGACCTCACAGGGTTGCTTTGGGCAAGCACACGGGCTCTGGGCGCAGACCTCGCACGGCTGTGAGGGCACCGCCACGCAACTGCACGGTTGGCTATTGCATTTCGCGCAGGGCTCGTCTTCCACTGGTTCGCCGTCCCATCCGGGATCCGCAAAGTGATGGTGCGCTTTCACGAAGTCATAAATCGTGAAGTATTCTTTG
Source organism: Spartobacteria bacterium (assembly GCA_043788785.1). Taxonomy (GTDB): domain Bacteria; phylum Verrucomicrobiota; class Verrucomicrobiia; order Chthoniobacterales; family Chthoniobacteraceae; genus CAIURC01. The sequence continues at coordinate 1,611 of JAYVTN010000376.1, forward strand.
CCCTCAAAGAGCCGTGTCCCGCGGCCGATGATCTGCTTGAACTCAATGATTGAGTTCACGGTGCGCATCAGGACGATGTTGCGCACATTCCGGGCATCCACTCCAGTGGACAGCTTCTGGGAGGTGGTCAGGATGGTGGGAATGGATTTCTCGTTGTCCTGGAAATCGCGAAGATACTGTTCGCCCAAGATGCCGTCATCGGCAGTCACCCGTTGGCAGTAGTTGGGATCTTTGCTCTGCTTGAGTTGGTTGATGAGATCACGGACGATGAGCGCGTGGAACTGGCTGGCACAGAAGACCAGAGTCTTCTCGTCTTGCCGGATCTGGGCCATAAAGATTTCGACACGCTTTTTCTCGCGCTCGCGGATCTCGATGGAGCGATTGAAATCCTTTTCCTCGTAGCGTTTACCCGGCTCGATCTCCCCATCGAGGACCGTGTCATCGGGAGTGAACACGTACTCGTCGAGGGTGGTCTGGATCTGCTTGACCTTGAAAGGGGTCAGGAACCCGTCGTTGATTCCTTCCTTGAGCGAATAGATGTAAACCGGATCGCCGAAGTACGCGTAAGTATCCACGTTGTCTTTGCGCTTGGGTGTTGCGGTGAGGCCCAACTTCACGGCTGGGGCGAAGTAGTCCAGAATCCCGCGCCACGAACTCTCGTCGTTGGCCCCGCCCCGGTGACACTCATCAATGACAATGAAATCGAAGAAGTCCGGCGGATACTCACCGAAGTAGGGCGAGGGTTGGCCATCCCGCAGCGGACCGCTCATGAAGGTCTGGAAGATGGTAAAAAAGAGGCTGCCGTTCTTGGGCACGCGCCCTCGCTTGCGGATATCGGCAGGATCAATGCGCACCAATGCGTCCTCGGGGAATGCGGAGAACGCGTTGAAGGCTTGGTTGGCCAACGTATTGCGATCGGCAAGGAAAAGAATTCGCGGCGGGCGGGTCGCCTCGCCGCTGAGATTCCATCGGCTATGGAAGAGTTTCCATGCGACTTGGAAAGCGATGAAGGTTTTACCGGTGCCGGTGGCCAGCGTGAGCAGGATCCTGTTCCGGTCCGCTGCGATGGCTTCCATCACCCGTTCAACGGCGATGTCTTGGTAGTAGCGACCTGGATGCGAGCCGCCCTTGTCTTCAAAAGGGATCGCGGCAAACCGGTCACGCCACGCATTGCCGGCTGCGAAGGTCATAGCCCAAAGCTCTTCGGGGCCCGGATACTTGGCGACCTCGCCTTCCGTGCCGGTTTGCATGTCCACGCCATAGATCCCCTGCCCGTTGGTCGCGTAGGCAAACCGGATCGCGAGTTTTTCCGCGTAATTCTTGGCTTGGGCAACGCCTTCGGCAAGCGCCGCGTCCCAAGCTTTGGCCTCGATCACCGAGAGCTTGGTATTGCGATACTCCAGAACGTAATCGGCAATGAGGGCTTTGGCCCGTTTGCCATGGCCTTCGATGCGACCGGGAGCGATGGAATACTCGCGCCGGATCCGACTGCCTTCGACGACACCCCAACCAGCCGCCTTGAGGGCGGGATCAATGTGGTCGGCTCGGGTCTCGGCTTCGTTCATGGGGTGGATATCGACTCGCCCCAAGCTCCGGGTCGAGTCGCCGCCAGTAAAACACGATTTTCCCCCAGCAAGCAAAGTGAAAGCACCAGCAAACGCCGCCCGCATCCCCCGCCCCATCCCGGAGGGATGCACGGAGTTTAGCTGGCAGTAACACCGCCAGGGCGGTTACCCGGCCAGAACCTCAGTCCAAAAGCGGAGTGAAATCCGGCGTGGACATTGGCTGCATACCGGCAGGAGCGCGTCCCGCGTAATCGATGAGAAACCGCTGGTTCAATGGGGCTCCATCCACGTTGATTCGAGCGATCTTGGCAGAGATCTGTGGGGCGTTCGGCACGCATTTTATGAGATCTTGAACCAGGTACCGGGGAGCCCAGCCAATCATTGTGTAATCTTCGGTCATCAGCGGGACGGCCAGCCGCGTAGCCGGATTATTGAGCTCCACCATAATCCTGAGTTCCTCCCCAACAACCAACCGCGAGGCACGTTCGATTGCTCTTTCCCCAAGATGGCGGAGCCCATGCAGGAAAAAACGAACATTGAAATGACCTTCCGCATCCGCACTCACCATCGGAAACACCTCAAGATTGTCCGTGACCCGTTCCCCGCCGGAAACCGAAAGGATCGAAATCGGATCGGCGTGACTGCGGTCCAAATCCAACCACTGGATATACTCTTGAAAATCTGTCCGCTTGGGCGAAAGCACCCGATTCTGGAATAAGGGAAAAAGTTCGTCGGACTCGTAGACCTGCCGGAACTCGGGGAACGCTAGCAGAGGAGCAAACCCCACATCGGCCTGTGCTTGAATGGCCCCGTGCGTATAACGAAACCGGTAATGGGGAGAGCCCGTCTCCGCATCCAAACGCCCGACAGGAAACCAAGCGCGGCTGTGCTTGGAATCGGTGGGGGCCTGCCAAGCGAGGAATAAACTTTTCATGGTGCTTCTTGGATGAGTTTACGACTGGCCTGCAAAAACGCCAGAGCGAAGCGTCGTCCGTCCTCGCTGATCAATTGGGGAGGAACACGCTCCAGCAAGCTCCTAAACGTCTCCTCTGACAGATTGGCGACCCGAACCTGCCAGGGCTTGAAGAAATCCGGGAAACGTTGTGCAAGTTTCCATGCCAACGCCATCGGACTCATGCCGTGTCTTGCGTCTGCATTCTCAAAGATCCCACCCTCCCCCTTCCAAATATAGCGCTCGACAGTTCCTTCCCGAAGATAGCGTTGCCGGGCTTCATCGGTTAACTCCCTCCCAAGCGAAGATGCATGATCGAATGTGGGCGCCAACTGGATAAGTGCCACTTCTTTCCCCGGCATCTGACGTCTTTCGAGAACGACGCCCCAGTTCTGATGGTGCCTGTCGGTGTTCCCCACCAGTGCGTCAAAAACAAGGTATCCCACCATTCGCAATGCGGCAGCGCTCCGGACCCTGTCCTCCACAAACAGCTTCTCCAAAACCGTGACGATATTATCAAAAGTGTGCTCCGATTGGTGCCGCTCCTTTTCCCGGTCGTAGTCGGGTATGGAGCCACCAAGCAACTCGTTGCCGTGCACCAACACGCTTTGCTGGGACGAGAGGAACGAGCGAACCGCGCAGGCTCGTTTGCCTTCCCAATTAGCTAATTCTGCATGATGAGTCTGGAGTCCAAGCTCATTGGCAATCTCTGAAGCCACCTTCTCTGCCCAGTCCTCTCCGGTATTTTCGCGGGCAACCTTCAAAAGCCAGTTCTCGCCCTGATACTTGAACCAGAACTTGGGTTTGCTCCCGAGTTGCTCGACATCACTGCGCATCTCGGAAGTCACCTCAAGGATTAGGAATGGCTCGCTCATTCGGATGGAAAATACCTCTCCGCATTACTGCCACAAAAGATCAAAGGCACAAAAATGCAATCCGCACCGATATGGCTTAGTGCTCCGCACGGGAACCCGGCCCGCCAACGTTCATCGCGTTGGGCATTTGGGAACGATAACTAGACCCGTATCCGGTTCGCCGAAGTGGTCGCAATCATTGCCAATGGCGACGTGGTAGGCGGTCAGGGCGCACAGGGCAGCGTCTACCAGATCGATGTTGGTCAACTCGGTGATGTCGATCCCCGCCTCTTCCAATAATGCGCGGCGCTGCCCCCGCTTTTTCTTTGCATCGGCGTGGCCGCCGCGCATGTGCCAAGTGATGGCGTGGGGAAACGTCTCGAAACAACACTGTCTCCCTGCTGGAGGCAGAGCCCGGCAGATTGGGTAAAACGATTCGAGGGCGTCGAACAAAAGTGCTCCGTTGAGGATCCAGCCGTAATGGTCGGTTGCTTTACCGCGCAGATGGAGGTGCCTTCGTTTATCGGCGGTCTCACGGGTGGGAGTCGAAAAACAGAAGATTCTATTTTGACCCAGTGCTATCTCGGCCGGTCGCGCGCCTCCGTCTGGGCTCCAGCGGCAAGGGGCATCGACAGCAATTACCTGGGCCTTCATTTCTCGACACCAACGGACGAGTGCATTGATGTCATTAGAATCTAGCTGGTCCGAATATTCCCCGTTCGTGAGCGCGACGGCATGGAACCCTTTTTTGCTGCCTCCCACGTCGATGCCGACGGTGCTGATCCCGGCCCGATTGAAAGCGCGCTTGACGGTTTGGGAGCTTGGCATTGTCAGAGTTCCCCGCTGAAGGCTTGGTGCAGGAGCGACTTTTTCAACGCCTCCAGCAGCGCGAGCTTCCGCTCATAGATCCCGCTTAGGCGTTGGGTTTCGCGGTCTAGCTCTTGCGAGTGATCGACGATACGTTGCTGGGCTTCTAAGTCTGGCAAAGTAATCGTGAGTTCTCTGACCTCGCCGCAGGTCAGGTGAGGGACGGTTGAGCCTGACCGGATTTCCTGAAATTTTTGCTTCATTCCCGAAGAATTGAAAAACAGCGAAAGGAACGGACCAATGAACGCGCCTTTCACAGCGGTGATCACAATCATTGCATGACAGTTGTGTCCCGCATGTTCTTCCGTTACGACGGCCGAGTGACCAATGTGACCGCTCTGAACCAATAGCACGTCGCCGGTCTTCAGCATCGATTTCTTGTTCTTTCGGTTGAACTCATCAGAAATGAAAGTCTTGCCGTCGAATAGCAGACGGTTGTTCTTAACGTGCCGAGCAAGAAGGTATGGCACACCGGATTCATGGTAGATATTTCGGGTCGGGCCAACGAAGCCGTTAGTGAGCCGTGTGACCACGTCTCCCAATCGCTTCTCCACCCAACCCGGGCCGGGCTGGGTGAAGATGGATTGGAGGTAGCTTTCGAAAAGGGCCTTTGCGTGAGAATCCCCACACGCGAAGCCCGGGAGCGCCCGGTCTCACGCAAAGACGCAAAGACGCCAAGATTTCCCTGGGACAGGCCATTTACCACCCCGGGGCATCCACCACCAGTTTGCCGGTCTCATTCTCAATCATCTTTGCGTCTTGGCGTCTTGGCGTGAATCAAGACTCAGAACATTGGCGTGCAAAACAGGGCGGTGGATTTCACGCAACGGCTCGCAAAGGCGCAGGCAACGTTTTCGGAAGCGGAGCCACCCAGGCGTTGGGTGACTTGAGGGACATCAAACGCGGGCCGGTCCCGCCCTGACTCCTCCGTACGTTGCGCCGTTGCGAGCCTTTGCGTGAGTAATCCGTACACTCGCAGCCCCGGGAGCGCGGCGCGGCGATGCTGGACAACTTTGTTCCACTGGGCAACAAGAGCGCCATGCAGACACAGAACGTGCCCCCGCCTCTTCCCTCGGATCCCGCAGACACCTTGGACCGGTTGTCGGAACGGGTCGCCGATCTCCAAAGAGCGGTCTCGACCGTGGTCGTCGGCAAAGCCGATGCTGTGGACGCCATTCTCTATGCGCTCCTTAGCCGGGGCCACTGTTTACTCGTGGGAGTGCCCGGGTTGGCCAAAACATTGCTCGTCAACGCCGTGTCGCGCTTGGTGGGACTGCCTTTCGGACGGATCCAGTTCACCCCAGACCTGATGCCTGCCGATATCACCGGCACCGAAATCCTCGAGGAAGATGCTCTCACCGGACATCGCCGGTTCGTTTTTTCGCCAGGCCCGATCTTCACCAATGTGCTGCTAGCCGATGAAATCAACCGGACGCCGCCCAAGACCCAGGCGGCGTTGCTCGAAGCCATGCAGGAAAAAACGGTGAGCATTGCCGGGAAGATCCATCGGCTGAGCGAGCCGTTCATTGTGCTAGCGACCCAGAACCCAATCGAGCAGGAAGGCACATACCCCTTACCCGAAGCGCAATTGGACCGGTTCCTCTTTGAGTTGCCGATTGGCTATCCAACGGCTGAGGAGGAGCATCAATTGGTGGTGAAGCATTCCTTTACGCCAGTGGAAGATCTCAAGCCGGTCATGAGTGCGCGGGAGATCCTTGCGTGGCGGGATGCGGTGGCCTTGATGCCGGCGGCTCCCAACGTTGTGGACTACGCCGTGCGGCTAGTACGCGCAACGCGGCCCGATGACGCAACCGCCCCCGAGTACATCCGCAAGTGGGTGCGCTGGGGCGCGAGCCCGCGAGCCACCCAGAACCTCATCATTGCAGGCAGGGCCCGGGCCGCCTGCCAAGGCCGCTTCAATGTGGCGTGCGAGGATGTGGAAGCTTTGGCGCCCATGGTGCTCCGTCACCGGATGATCCGGAGTTTCCAGGCAGATGCCGACGGCAAGAGCGCGGAGGACATCGTAAGCCAGCTTCTGCGCGACGTGCCGCACGAACCCAAATCAAAATGAGCCTTCCGCCGACGGCTCCAGCCTTCGATCCAGGCACCTTGCGTGCCCTCAATGGCTTGGATTTCCGCGCGCGCTATTTGGTGGAAGGCTATCTTTCAGGCCTGCACAGGAGCCCCTTCCACGGCTCGAGCGTGGAGTTCAGCGAGTATCGGGATTACCAGCCCGGCGACGACCTCCGCCAACTGGACTGGCGGCTCTACGCGCGCAGCGACCGGCTCCATATCAAACGTTTCGAGCAGGAAACCGAGGCCCGTGTTTACCTGCTCATGGACCGGAGCGCGTCCATGGACTATGAAGGGACCCGCGCCTGGGGGTCAAAGGCGGCCTGCGCCACGACACTCGCCGCAGCCATGGCATGGATGCTTTTGAAGCAAAAAGATCCCGTGGGCCTTCTTGGGTTCCGCCTTGAGAAGGACGGCCAGAAGGCATTCCAATACCAGGCGCCGTCCTGCCGACGCGGGCGGCTTAGCGAACTGCTGGGCGAACTGGGCCGCTTGCCCGTGGGCGGGGACTCGCAACTTCCCGAATTACTCGCCCATGCGCTGAGGCTGATCCGGCGGCGCAGCGTCCTTTTGATTTTCAGCGATCTTCTCGAGCCGGTTGAGTCGATCGAAACGGCGCTTAAGCATCTCCGGTTCCTGGGCCATGAGGTGTTGGTTTTCCAAACCCTCGACCCCGACGAGATCGACTTCCCGTTCCAGGATGCCGGGATCTTTATGGATCCGGAAACGGGCGATCGCCGGCAAGTGGACCCGGACAAATCACGTCGCGATTACTTGGAGCGGTTCGAGGCGTTCATGGGGGCCCATCGGGATCTCTTTGCACGGATCCGGGTAGCGCACCGGGTTTTCCGTGGCGATGAGAACCCCGGGCCTGCGCTGGCCAGCTTTCTTCATTTGAGGTCTTAGGATGAGCTTTTTTAATCCATGGCTTTGGTTCGGCCTGATCTCGGTTGGGGCTCCCGTGTGGCTGCATCTGCGTCGCCGGCTGGATCGCAAAGCCAAAGTATTTCCCGCCCTCCGCTTTCTAGACGACGCGCCTGTGGCGCGGCAGGCGCCCTTGAGTTTGCGGGATGTGCTTCTGTTCCTCTTGAGGCTCTTGGCGGTGGGCTTGATCGCCGCAGCCTTTGCGTGGCCTTACCGGCCCGAGCGGCAGGAGGCGGCTGTCAGTGTGAGCCGCGTTTACATTCTGGATCACACGCTGAGCACGCAGGCCGGGGGCAGCTTCGAGCGTGACCGGAACGCGGTCATCAAGGAATTGGCAAACCTCGGGACGAGTACCCA
>JAYVTN010000377.1:0-1982 GCA_043788785.1 Spartobacteria bacterium
TAGCTTGAGTTTCTCGGGAACCGCCTCGACATCACTGCCCACTGCATAGCTGCGCGTACAAAACCGGCAATAGACCGGGCAGGAATCGATGGGCAGGAACAAAGCCTTGTCCCGGTATCGGTGAGTGAGGCCTGGCACCGGGGAATCGCCCTGTTCGTTGAGGGAATCCAATCGCAGCATGGGATGATCGGCGACCTGCTGGGAACGCAACGGGATAAATTGGGTGCGGATGGGATCCGTCAGCGGCTGACTCCAGTCCACAAGACTGAGCAGATAGGGGGACACCCGCAACGCCATCGAAGCGTGTTGGATCCCCGAGGAGAGGTCCTGGAAAAAAGAATCCGCGACCCGGTCTCCCAAGGTGTCGCGGAGTTGCCGCACATTTGTGACAGTGTGCTTCTGCTGGAATTGGTGGGTTTGAAATTCTTGGGCGCTTACGTGGGCGTAACCGGGAATCGCGCGCCAAAACTCGTCCCGGCGAAGGTGACGGTGGTCTCCGAGGACTTCAGGAAGTCCGTGGCGGAGGGCGAAGGAATCGGTTTGCGGAGGATCAACGTGGGCAGTATCAGTGAACATAGTTGTGGTGTGTTGCTAGCAGACTTCGAAGCGAGGCTACCGAATGGCCTTTCCCAATGTGTGGGTGAGCGCCAAAGCGGGGCGATGGCGATCCATGGGAGCACTCAGGCTTTCGGAGCCTACCAACAGTCCATCTTGGCGAATCGCGGTCATCTCGGTGATGGCGGAAATCTATTATCAGAGCTTTCCGGCGTCAATCCCCAGCCCACAACCTTTGGGTGGGCCGGGGACCCTTGTCCCCCATCGTGCCACCATACCGTGCCACACCGCTCCGGTATAAACCCGTAAGCCCCTCACGTACTCTTTTTGCAGACCGATCGTGGCCAATCCCGTTCCATTCCGCCGTGAGCACGAAGAAGTCGGCCAATCCCCCATCATGCGGCGGATACAGCCTGGGTTTTTCTACGGTCTGGCGCCTGGCCGAACAGTCCGCAGGCAGGGCACCTTCCGTGTAGCGAAAAAGTGGATCGGCAGCCGCCTGACCTCCGGATCCCGAGTCACGACGTCGACCCGCGGAGGCGTAAAATGAACCGCCCGAGTCGCAAGATGAACCTGCTGTTCACGGATTGATCTCCCAAGTGTCAAAATGGGCCTGCCGGGTTGCAAAGTCGCCCTGCCGTCGGCTGACAATGGATAACAAACACGTCTGGTAGTATTTTTTTCCTTCCTCCGGAGGCGAGAAGGTTCTCCGAAGTCACCGGGGGGCAGCAGGCAAACCCCTAGGGAAACCCGTTGCCAACTTCTTGCCAAACAGGGTGCGTTTCCGTGCGTTTTTAGGCCCAAAGCTACGTGATGCCCTGTGTAGGGCAAATGGGCCTGAAACCCTGTTAAACACAGCCACTCCCAAGGAATCGAGGAAGTGGGTTGGGCGGGACTTGAACCCGCAACCAACGCCTTAAAAGGGCGCTGCTCTACCATTGAGCTACCAACCCGTGCCGTCGAAGGGAGCGCCGTAGATAATTGACCCTCGATGGTGACGCAAGAAAATCTTCAGCTAAGCTTCCGTCCGCTTCATTGCATGAACTCTTGGTCCCTTTCCAATCCAGGCCTTTCCAAAACCCTGAAACGCCCAGGAATTTACCTGGCCTTACTGGTACTGGGAGTCTCCTGCTGGTGGGGCCTTGGGCGCCCGAAGCCCAGCGACCCACGCTTGCGCACCCCTATGCTCGCCATTGAACGGGTGGCCGCCCTCAAACCCGCCAGCCTGTACTTCAACGCACCTGCACAGCCCTGGCTGCTGGCCAAGTACCCGGACATCACACCCGAACGGACCCGGGAAATGCTTCAAGCGGTTCAAAACCCACCCCTGTTCCGTCGACTCGATCGCAAGTACCGCTTTGACGTCCTACTCCTGACCGGAGACCCCAGCCAGTACCGCCCGCTTGTGGATCATTTGGTGGAAACCA
>JAYVTN010000378.1:0-5121 GCA_043788785.1 Spartobacteria bacterium
AAGAAACGTTGGCGGGTCCGCAGTACTTCAGCAATGTCCTCGAGGCGGCAGTTGGGTTTCATGGGAGGTGAAGGGGGAGGGGAGGCGGGTCGCCCCGAACGAGGCGACATCAGTTAGGGAACTGCCCCTGGGAGTCCTAGGACTCCTTCTTCTGGTTATCCTCGTACTCTTCGGGGGCGAGAGGCTCGAGCTGCCCCATGATATTGAGCACCCGGCTCCCGCGCTCGACGGTTTCGTCGATCTTGAAATGGAGATGCGGCGTATACTTGAGGACGACCCGTTTGGAGAGGGCCTGCTGGAGCAACGGGCGTTTACTGTGGAGCGAGGCCATGTCCTTACGCTGTTCCTCCTCGGTGCCGATGAAGCTGATGTATACGTGGGCGTGCTTGAGATCCGGCGTGATATCCACCTGCTGGATGGTTGCCAGCTTGGACTCAAACCGCAGCTCACGGGTCACCAGTTCCCCAAGTTCCCGCCGGATGAGTTCGTTAACCCTTTCGAGACGATGTTTCATGTCCTTCTGGGGAGGCCGAACCGTCCCAAAGCCGTTGAGCCCGGGTTCGATTCCGCTCCCCTATTCCTTTCTAGAGCTTCTGCGCCACTTTCTCGAGCGTGTAGCACTCGATGATGTCGCCAGGTTCGTATTCGGTGAAATCGCCCAGTTTGATGCCGCACTCGAGACCGCTGCGCACTTCTTTGACGTCCTCGGTGAAGCGCCGCAATGTGGCCAGGCCGCCATCGTAAATCGGCTGACGACCGCGCACGACACGGGCGCGTGCCGTACGGGCAATGCGCCCATCGACCACCAAGCACCCGGCCACAAGGCCCTTGGAAAGTTCGAACACCTTTTTGACTTCCGCGTGTCCGATGACGGATTCGCGGCTTTCTGGCTCGAGCATGCCAGCCATGGCTTCTTTGACTTGGTCAATGAGCTCGTAAATGATCGAGTAAAGCTTGATTTGGACGCCTTCGCGACGGGCAGCATTGGCCGCACTCGTCTCGGTCTTGACATTGAAGCCCACCACAACGGCGTTGGAGGCTGTCGCCAGCAACACATCGGACTCCGTGATCGGGCCCACTGCGGAGTGCACGATATCCAAATCAATTTTGCGACTCTCGATCTGGCGCACCGAATTGATGACAGCCTCGCAAGAACCTTGCACGTCCGTCTTGAGGATCATGTGCAAGCAGGGCCTCTTGCCTGCCGCCAGGCTGTCGAAGAGGTTCTCCATCGTCGCCCGTTGCGGGACGGCCAGTTTCTTCAATCGCAAGGAAGCCAACCGCTCGTCGCTGAGGGTTGCCGCTGCACGCTCGTTCTCCATGACCACCAACTCGTCACCCGCGTTGGGTAGCCCGGAAAAACCGAGCACTTTACAAGGAGTCGAGGGGCCGGCGCTTTTGATGGGCTTGCCCTGATCATCGAGCAAGGACTTGATCTTGCCGCTGAAGTTCCCGCAGATGAAGGCGTCGCCGCTTTTAAGGGTTCCAGTGCGGACGATGACCGTAGCCGTTGGGCCCCGGCCTTGCTCGAGCTGGGCTTCGATGACCGTGCCGCGTGCATTGGCTTGGGCGCTGGCTTTTAGCTCGCTGACTTCGGCTGTCAGCACAATGCTCTCCAGGAGCGCATCGACACCGATGCCTTTAACCGCAGAAACCGGACACACCATCGTTTCGCCGCCCCAATCCTCGGGGGTGAGCCCTTTTTCCTGGAGCTGTCCCTTAACCTTGTCGACGATGGCCCCGGGCACATCGATCTTGGTGATCGCTACCATGATTTGGACCTTGGCCGCTTTGGCGTGGGCGATGGCCTCCAAAGTCTGGGGCATCAGACCGTCGTCGGCGGCAACCACCAGCACCACAATGTCAGTCACATTGGCACCGCGTGCCCGCATCGCTGTGAAGGCCGCATGGCCGGGAGTGTCCAGAAAGGTGATCCGTTGATCCTTGAAGCTCACCGAGTAAGCCCCGATGTGCTGGGTGATCCCGCCGGCCTCGCCTTGGGCCACCCGCGTCTTGCGGACGGCATCCATAAGCGTGGTCTTGCCATGGTCTACGTGGCCCATGAAGGTCACAATCGGTGCCCGTAACTTGAGCTCTTCAGCCTTGGGTTTGATGACCTCCTTGGGCGGTTCAACGATCTTTTCAGCGACCTTGTGGACCCCTCCACCTTCCTTGCGTTTCTCGCGCTCGAAGGTGAACCCATGTTTGATGCAGACCTTGGAAACCACGTCCGGCTCGATAGCCTGGTTGATGGCTGCAAAGATATTCATCTCCATCAAATCCGAGATGATGTTGAAAGGCTTCAGCCCCATCTGGGCCGCCAGCTCTTTGAGAATGATCGGAGGCTTGATGTGGATCACTTTGGGATCCCGCTTGGCTTCGGGTTGCTCAGCCATCACCGTCTCAACGGGTTCAGGCTCCGGCTCCGGCTCCGCCTCCGGTTCGGGTTCCACCGCCTTGGTCGGTTCCGGCGAGAGGATCTTGGAAATCGTCGGCAGCGCTACGAACGGCTTGGTCTCCAAAGCGACCGTCTTGCGGTCACGGTTGCGCTTGGGTTTCTCGTCAATGAGGGAAACCGCCTCCTTGGGAGGTTCAACAGGCTTCGGTGCCGCCGCTGCCGCTTTGCTCTTGGCCGCAGGCTTGGCCTCGGCCCCTGCAGCCGCCGGCTTGGTGGCGGTGATTTTTTTGAAAGCTGTTTTGACTGTGGTCTTGGTTGCCATGAAAATTATGCCTGAAAGTATCCCCTTGAATCGATTCCATGGCGCCTACTGAGTGGCTGCCACGGTTTTCTCTTGAGCGCTTTTTGCTGCGGTACGGATCTGCTCGGCTTTTTCCAGGTCAATACCGATTGCATCGGCGATATCTTGGGAATCCACGTCGTTGAGAGTCTCTAAGCTACCCATTCCGCCCTTTACCAACAAGATCGCAAGGGCCTGGTCAATTTGCAAGGTGTCGGCCAAAACCTTGGCCGCCTGTTGGACCCGGCCTTCAAAGACCTGGGTAGCCGACTCGTCCTTCTCAATATTGATGTCCCAGCCCGTCAGACGCGAGGTCAACCGGGCGTTCTGGCCGCGCTTGCCAATTGCCAGGGAGAGCTGGTCTTCTTCGACCCGGATCAGGATCGATTTGCGGCCCTCGTCCAATATGACGTTCTTCACCTTCGCAGGCTTTAGGGCCTCCAACACAAATTCCTTCACATCCGAGCTCCACCGGATGATGTCCACCTTCTCGTTATTGAGTTCGCGCACGATGTTTTTGACCCGCGCTCCACGCATGCCCACACAGGCGCCCACCGGGTCGACTTTCTCGTTCGCGCTATATACTGCGATTTTGGTGCGGAATCCGGCTTCCCTCGCAATTCCCTTGATGTCCACGGTGCGATCGGCGATTTCGCTGACCTCGGTCTCAAAGAGCCGGCGTACGAAATTGGGGTGACTGCGGGAAATGATGATCTCGGGTCCGCGGGGGCCGTTCTCGACAGCCACCACGTAGGCCCGGATCCGGTCGCCCACATTGTAATCCTCGGTCTGGACGCGTTCACGCGAGGGCATCACGGCCTCAAACTTGCCCAGATCAATAATCACATCAGCACGCTCGAACCGCCGTACCGTTCCACTGACAATCTCCCCGGCGCGATCCTTGAACTCGTCGTAGATCATCTCCTTTTCCGCCTGCCGGATGCGCTGCATCATGGCCTGCTTGGCAGTCTGGGCGGCAATCCGGCCAAAATTCTTGGGCGTGACTTCAACCTCGATTTCCTCGGCAAGCTGCACGTCAGCCTTGATTTTACGGGCGGCCGTCAGGCTGATCTCGTCGTGCTTGTTCTCAACCTTCTCCACCACAATAAGTTTAGCATAGGCGCCGATCTCGCCAGTCTTGGGGTCAATCTCGCAACGCAAGTCGCGCCCGGCCTCGACCGTTTTTTTGGCCGCCGACACCAAAGCGTTCTGGACAGCCTCGACCAACACGTCGCGCTTGATTCCCTTCTCGCGCTCGAGATAGTCCAACATTGCGATAAATTCGGCATTCATATGAAATGGGGCAGGCTCCGGAGACAAAAAAAGCGGGCCTAAGACCCACTTGAATCTGCTCGGAGTGCGATTGGCAATATAGGAGGCACGAAAAGCAGCGTCAAGGGGAGAAACCCTGCGTAGTATGAGCTTTGCCGGATGCAACTTAGATCAGGTGGCCATCATCAATTTCGATGCCGTTGGCACCCTCTTCCACCTAGCCCGTGGCCCGGGCGCTCTTTATGGGGAAGTCGCTCATCGGCATGGCTGGAGCCTCGATCCGGTCACTCTGGAAAAGGCGTTCCGAGCCCAAATGAAGCTTCTGCCCCGCCCCGTGCCCAGTCCCGGGCCGCGCCCGGACGATGACCGTCTTTGGTGGCAGGTTTTGGTCAATGCCGTTTTAGATCAGTGCGGCGCCCCCTCCAACATGCGGGCCCGGCAGGCTTACTTTGATGAGCTTTACCGGGAATTCGCCCGGCCAGAGGTTTGGACTCTTTTCCCTGAGGTGTTGGAGGTCCTCCAGTGGCTGAATGGACGCTTTAAACTGGGCATTATCTCCAATTTTGATCGTCGCTTGTACCCAGTACTCCAGGGCCTCGGCCTGGCGCCCTTTTTTGATTATGTCACGATTTCCAGCCAGGTAGGCGTCGATAAACCGGATCCCGGGATTTTCCAAGAGGCGGTGGCACGCGCGGGTGTGCTGCCCGCAGAGGCACTTCATGTAGGGGATGATCCGTTGAGGGACTGGACCGGCGCGGCGGCGGCCGGTATGAAGGTTTTTGAGCTCCAACGCCCAGAGAACTCGCTCAGGAGCCTGTTGCAATAACTCCCACGCTGCACGAAGGGACCGATTGGGGGACTGGTGCTTTGACAAGGACCTGCCGAACTGGGGGACAGCGCCGTGCCGGCCCCCTCCACGAGCACACTGGTAAAGCGCCAAGTGTCTGCAACAGTGTCTGCCACAGTGTCTGCCACAGTGTCTGCCACAGTGTCTGCCACAGTGTCTGCCACAGTGTCTGCCACAGTGTCTGCCACTTTGGGGCGCGGTTGCCGCACCGAAGGTGCAACCAGCCATCAGCCCCGGGCAACGCCCGGGGAACCGATTTCGCAA
>JAYVTN010000379.1:0-2899 GCA_043788785.1 Spartobacteria bacterium
ACTGAATTTAATCCTGCGGCCGAACGCATGTTCGGATACCGGCAAAGCGAAGCGCTGGGGCGGGAATTGGTGGAGCTCATCATTCCGGAAACTTTGAGGGACAGCCACATGCAAGGTTTCCCGATGGCAGGAGCGGCGACATCGGGCGTGGGTAGCCTTGGAAAACGTACGGAACTGGTGGCGATGCGTTCCTCGGGCCAGGAATTCCCGGTGGAAATCGCGGTAAGCCGGATCGTGATGGACGGCAAACCGATGTTTACTGCTTTCTTACGGGATGTGAGTGACCGGAAAGAGGCAGAGCGGATCACCTCGGAGTTGGCAGCGGTGGTGGCCAACTCCAATGATGCGATTCTGGCTTGTACGCTGGAGGGCTTAATCCGGAGCTGGAACAAGGCCGCTGAACGCATTTACGGATATACGGCCTCCGAAGCAGTGGGCCTGCCCATGCACATGCTCTTGCCGGCCGAACGGCTTGAGGAACTCGCCAATTCGATAGCCGTGGTCAAATCCGGGGCTAGCTTGGCGGACTACGAGACCGTGCGATTGCGCAAGGATGGCAAGAGGATCTCGGTGTCGCTGACGGATTCACCGATCCGCAGCGAAAGTGGGCGGATAACGGGGCTGAGTTCGATTGCCCGGGACATTACCGAGCGCAAACGCTTGGAAGAAGAACTCCTTCAATCCCAGAAGATGGAAGCGGTGGGGCGCTTAGCGGGGGGTATCGCCCATGATTTCAACAATATCCTGACGGCGATCTTGGGGTACAGCGACTTGATCCTTGGCCAAATAGACGAGCGGCAATGGATGTACAAACATCTCCTTGAAGTGCGCAAAGCCGCCGACTTTGCCGCCTCGCTAACCCATCAGTTGCTGGCATTCAGCCGCCGCCAACCCCTTTATCTGCGGGTTTTCAATGTCAATGAGAGTGTGGAGAACATGCTCAAGATGCTAGAACGCGTCATCGGGGAGCAGATGCGGATCCGCACGCAGCTGGGCGGGGGGGGGCACCTCAAGGCGGACCCCAGCCAACTCGAGCAGGTACTCTTGAATCTTTGTGTGAATGCCAGGGACGCGATGCCTCGGGGCGGTACGATTACGATACGGACAGAGGATGTCAGTTGCCGGGTCGAAGATGGGACGCTTAGGAAGGATGTCCCCGCCGGCGAGTATGTGTTGCTTTCGGTTTCAGACACCGGAACTGGGATCAAGCCCGAGGACATCAAACACATCTTCGAGCCTTTTTTCACCACAAAGGAAAAAGACAAGGGGACCGGGCTGGGGCTGGCGACCTGTTACGGGATCATCAAACAGAGCGGTGGATTTATCCATGTGGAAACCGAAGTGGGAAAGGGAACCAGCTTCTTGGCCTATCTGCCCCGGGTGGAAGCCAGCGGTGAGAAGGCGCCTGTCCGGAAGGACATGAACGAAATGAGAGGGGGGCGCGAAAGTGTGTTGTTCGTGGAAGACGAAGCCACTGTGCGCAGCTTTACGACGCATGTGCTCACGCGTTTGGGCTACCAGGTGTTCGAGGCCAGCAGCGGAACATTGGCCTTGGAGGTCTTCGCAGGCCTCGCAGCCACCAAGTTGGACCTGCTCTTCTGCGACGTGGTTTTGCCCGACATTGGTGGACGCGAAGTGGCCAACCGGATCCAAGCCCGTTCCCCCGGCACGAAGGTCCTCTTTACTTCCGGCTACATAGACGACTCGACTTTGCGCCAACACGGGATC
Organism: Spartobacteria bacterium; assembly: GCA_043788785.1. Lineage (GTDB taxonomy): Bacteria > Verrucomicrobiota > Verrucomicrobiia > Chthoniobacterales > Chthoniobacteraceae > CAIURC01. Next base: position 1,729 of record JAYVTN010000379.1, read on the forward strand.
GGCCCTGAGATGGCATTTCTGCCCAAACCTTTTACCCCGAAGGAACTGGCTGCAAAATTTCGCGAGGTTCTCGATGGCGAAGCGCCTTCGCCTGCGTGTATGCTCCAGCAATCGTGAGAGTGTTGAATTGTGCAGGGTTTCCCGGAGGTGTCAATGGGTACGGATTCAGATAGCAGGCCCGCTCCTATTCGCATCTTGCTGTTGGAGGACAACCCGGGAGACGTATTCCTGCTGCAACAAATTCTGGTGGGAGCACCCATTGAATTTGCAATCGAGACCGTGGTCAGGCTGGACACCGCGTTGGAGCGCCTCAACCAAGGCGGGATCGATGTGGTCCTAAGTGACTTAAGTTTGCCCGACAGCTTTGGGATCGGGACATTCCACAAATTGGCCGGCCATCTCTCGCGCACGCCGATCGTAGTTCTCAGCGGGATGGACGACGAGGCACTCGCGCTGCGCACCGTTGAGGAAGGGGCCCAGGATTATCTGGTCAAGGGGCAGTTTGACCAAGCGCTGTTGGTGAGGGCCATCCGGTACGCCATCAAACGTGCCGAAGCCGACCGTGCCGTCGAACGCGAACGCATTCTCCTGCGGAATGTGATCGATAACCTGCCCGACTCCATTTACGTCAAAGACGCCCGGGGCCGATACTTATTGGACAACGTGGCACACATGCGCCAGATCGGGGCGGGTTGTTTTGAAGAGGTCCTCGGGAAAACCACTGCGGACTTTTTCCCGGCGGCTGTGGCGCAAGCTTTTGTGGACGATGACGAACGGGTGATGAAAACGGGCGAGCCCATCGTTAACCGTCATGAGTCCCTGTGCGTCTACAACTCCGAACGCTGGTATTCGACCACAAAAGTGCCGTTGCGCGATCAACGCGGCAATATTGTGGGCGTCATCGGCATTGGCCGAGACATCACGGCCCGAAAACAGGCCGAAGAACAACTGCGGCAGTACACCGAGGAGTTGAGGCTCAAGAACGCGGAAATGGAAGATGACCTCAACATGGCAAGGGAAGTCCAGCAGGCCTATCTGCCCCAGCAGTTCCCGTGTTTTCCCCGCAAAGCGCCCCCCGCCGAAAGCTGGATACGATTTTACAGCAAGTACCTGCCCACTGCCACGCTGGGAGGTGATTTCTTCCATATTTTGCCGATCTCGGACACTAAGG
>JAYVTN010000380.1:0-6589 GCA_043788785.1 Spartobacteria bacterium
CGCTTGGGGTCCTGGTGTGAGAATCTGCCAAGACCCGCGTGTCGCCCGCCCCGGTGCTGCCGACCATGGGCTGGAAGCCCCATGCCACATTCAAAGCCCGCGCCATAGGCGGGTTACTTGGGCAGCCCGTTGAACTGCAGGTATGTGTAGCCCTTTAGCGCGCGCTCGTAGTTGGCCAGCAACTTCATCGCTTCATTGGGCTTGAGCCGGTCACTCTTGATGGCCGCGTCCACCTGAGCCTTAACTTGCCGGGTGAGCTCGTTGCGGTCCCACTGGGTCATGCTGAGGACCTCGCCGATGGTGGAGCCTTCGATGGTTTCCTCAATGTACCAGCCGCTCTCCTCGTCCTCGTCCAAGAAGACATGGGCTTCGTTGACCCGGCCAAAGAGGTTGTGCAGATCGCCCATGATATCCTGGTAGGCCCCCATGATGAAGAACCCAATGTAGTACGGCGCCCCAGGCTGGAGATTATGGACCGGTAAGGTGTCCCGCACATCGCTGATGTCGATGAACTTGCTGATCTTCCCGTCCGAATCGCACGTGATGTCCACCAACGTCGCATTGCGCTCCGGGAATTCGTTGAGCCTGTGAATGGGCATTACCGGGAACAATTGCCCCAAAGCCCAATGGTCGAGCAGGGACTGGAAAACCGAGAAGTTACAAACGTATTGGTCGCCCAAGGCGGTCTCCAATTCCTTGACCTCCTCAGGCAGGTATTTCATCCCTGCACAGTACTCCACGATGGTGCGTGCGATCTGCCAATAGATGGTCTCGATTTTGGCTTTGCTCTCCAGTTCGAGCATGCCGAGATCGAACATGGATTGAGCCTGCTCCTTGATCTGCTGAGCGTCGTGGAGGGACTCCATGCGGTTCTGGCGCGAGAGCTGGCGGTGGAGATCCAAGATGTCGCTCAGAAGCTTGGGATCGCCCGGCGAAGGGGCAACAGCGACCGAAGCGCGGTCCTTTTCGATCGAGCCGAAGGCTTCTACGACGAGAATGGAATGATGGGCCACAATGGCCCGCCCACTCTCACTGACAATGCAGGGATGTGCGACCTTCTCCGAATCGCACACATCCATGATGCTCCAGACGATGTCGCGCGCATACTCTTGGAGCGTGTAGTTGGTGGAGCTCTCGAACGCCGTCCGCGATCCATCGTAATCAACCCCCAAACCGCCCCCCACATCCAAGTACTCCAAGGCATGCCCCATTTGGGCTATCTTGGTGTAGAACCGCGCAGCTTCGCGCACCGCACGCTTGATGGTGCCGATATCGGGCACCTGGGAGCCCACATGGAAGTGGACCAGCTTCAGGCAATGGGAGAGCCCGGCTTCCTTGAGCTCTTTGCTGGCTGCCACCAAATCCGCTGTGCTTAAGCCAAACTTGGCATTCTCCCCGCCGCTGGTGGCCCATTTCCCGGAGCCCTTTGCCGCCAAACGCACGCGCACGCCAATGAGTGGTTCAACGCCGACCTCCTTGGATACGCTCAGGATTTGGGCCAGCTCCTCGAGTTTTTCAACCACCAGAATGACCTTCTTGCCCAGCTTGCGCCCCATCAGCGCATTCTGGATGAAAAGGGCGTCCTTGTATCCGTTGCAGATGATCAGGGATTCCGGATCCCGGTGGACGGCGAGGGCCGCCAACAGCTCAGGTTTGCTGCCCGCCTCGATCCCGAAGTGGAAAGGCCGGCCCGCCTCCATGATCTCCTCAACGACTTCGCGCAGCTGGTTGACCTTGATGGGAAACACCCCCCGATACGCGTTCTTGTATCCGAATTCCTCGATGGCCGCGCTGAAGGCTTTGTTGATGGTCTCCACCCGGTGCCGGAGCAGGTCTTGAAACCGGAGCACCATCGGAAAGCCCAACCCGTACTCGCTGCGGGCTTCGGCCATCACCTCCATGATGTCGATGGGCGTGGCCGGATTCTGCGTAGGGCACACCTGTACGTTGCCTTGGGCATTGATGGAAAAATACCCCAGACCCCATCGGTCGATGTTGTAGAGGGAAGTGGCGGAAGGAATGTCCCAAGACGGCTGCATGGCGGGCAATTATTGAACTGGAGGCCCCCTGTCGAGAGTCGATGCAGAAAAACTTCATTCTGCGTCCCCGTTCCATCGGAACGAGCCCGGTTCGGGAGCCATAAAGCGAGAGCCGGAAGCCCCCAAATTGCACCCCCTACGCACCTTGTCAAGTGACCCGAAGGCGCTTAGGTTGCGTGGGTCATGAACAAAGCCGTGGTCCAAGTCCAGGTGCGCGCCGTCCTACCGTTTAACTCCGGGCGCGCCGTCTTTGTGGGCAATGAGGAGAAGGTTTTCGTCATCTACGTGGACGAGAGCGTCGGGGCTGCAATCACGATGTTCATGAATGCGACGCCCAAGGAGCGGCCGCTCACCCACGATCTCATGGGCCATCTGCTGGCCGCCTTGGGAGCCAAGGTCGAGCGGGTCATCATCAACGATCTCAAGAGCGAAACGTATTTCGCCCGCCTCATCATCAGCGCCGAGAACGAGCTTTTCGAAAAAAAGATCATCGAGCTCGACGGCCGACCCAGTGATTGCCTGGCCATGGCTATCCAGCAGAAAGCGCCCGTTTACGTCAGCCGGGAAGTCTGGGATGAAGTCGAGGACCGCACGGATGTGCTCCGCAATTTGGAAGAAGGCGGCCAACAGGGCGACGCGTGAAGGGCGAGACGCCTGGAGAGCGAGGCCTGACTTGGAAAGCCGCAGTGAAGAACCCCCTACCCCTATTAACCCATGAGTTCAGGATCTAAAGTCGCCCTCGTCACCGGTGCCAACAAAGGTATTGGCTACCAAATCGCCCGTAAACTGTGCCAACAAGGCGTTCTGGTTATTGTAGGCGCCCGCGATGAAGCCCGAGGTCGGCACGCGGTGGAAACCCTCGGGGCCGAGGGCCTCCAAGCCCGGCACCTCTTGTTGGATGTCACTCACGGTCCTTCCATCGAACGGGCCTCCCGCTTTATCAGGGAAGAGTTTGGCAAACTCGACATTCTCATCAACAACGCAGGCATCGGCCATGATTTGAGCTTAGCTCCAAGCAGTACCCCTTTGGAGACCATCCGGGAGGTGTTCGAAACCAATTTTTTTGGCGCCATCGCACTCACCCAAGAGCTGCTGCCGTTATTGAGGGCGAGTCCTGCGGGACGCATCGTCAACATGTCCAGCGGCCTGGGATCGCTGACCCAGAACAGCGACCCGTCATGGGCGTATGCAGGCGTAAAACCCCTGGGCTACAACTCCTCCAAAACGGCTCTCAACGCTTTCACAGTGATCCTAGCACACGAGCTCAGGGACACCCCCATCAAGGTCAATAGCGCCGATCCGGACTGGTGCGCGACCGATTTGGGAGGCCCTGCGGCCCCGCACACCGCTGCTGAAGGCGCTGATACTGCCGTTTGGCTGGCCTTGGCCCAGGAAGATGGACCCACCGGCGGCTTCTTTAACAACCGCCAACCGCTGCCCTGGTAAGTCTCGCCCCGACTATGAAATCCCTGTTTTTCCACCTCCTCAGAACGCGCAACAGCTGGGGACCTCTGGTTTTGCGTTTGACCTTGGGCGGAGTGATGCTTCCCCATGGGCTCCAGAAGACGCTGGGGCTCTTCGGTGGCCACGGGTTCTCGGCCACCATGGGTTTGTTTACCGGCCAGCTCCATATCCCTGCGCTCTTTGCGGCCTTGGCAATCATAGCAGAGTCCGCAGGCGCTCTGGGGCTCATCTTCGGGGCCCTGACCCGTGTGGCCGCTTTGGGAGTGGGTTGCACGATGGCTGTGGCGGCCTTCATGGCGCACTCCTCGAACGGCTTCTTCATGAACTGGTCCGGCAAACAAGCCGGCGAAGGTTTTGAATATCACCTCCTTGCGGTGGGGATCGCGCTTGCACTGGTGATCATGGGCGGCGGCAAGGTCTCCCTGGATGCTGCGGTCGCTAAAAACATTGCGATCAAATAGCTCCCCCCTGGGGGCTCCCCCTTCAGACCCTTCTGCGGCCACGGGCCGGGGCTCTGCTTTGGCCAACTCCCACAAGCAGTCATCCATGAACGCCGCCACCCGCAAAGCCCTCCTACGTTGGTTCGCCTCCGCGGGCCGCGACTTGCCGTGGCGAAAGCGTACCGATGCCTATGCAGTCATGGTCTCCGAGTTCATGCTCCAGCAGACCCAGGTCGCCACTGTCATCCCGTATTTCGAGCGCTGGATGCTGCGCTTCCCCGATTTCCGCAGCCTAGCCGCAGCACAGGAATCCGAAGTCATGCACGCATGGCAGGGACTCGGCTATTACTCAAGGGCGCGCAACCTGCACTCGGCCGCCAAGCAAGTCGTCGCCGAGCATGGAGGCGAACTGCCTCCCGATCTTCAAGCCATTGCCCGTTTGCCCGGCGTCGGCCGCTACACGGCAGGGGCCATTACCAGCTTTGCCTTCGACATCCCTGCCGCCGCCGTAGACGCCAATATCGCCCGGGTTCTCGCCCGGATGTATGAGGTGCGGGTGCCTGTGGATTCCACCGAGGGCAGCCAGACGCTCTGGGCCCATGCCCACGCGCTTCTCCCCAAAACCGGCGGACGCGCCCACACCTCGGCACTCATGGAGCTGGGCGCACTGGTTTGCATCCCCCGTAAACCGCGATGTGCGGAATGCCCGATCGGCACCGTTTGTAAAACGCCCGATCCAGAGAGCCTTCCCCTTAAGAAACCCCGGCCCAAAACGCTGCGGATCCAGGAGAACTGCGCGTGGATCCTGGCGGGAGGAAACCTTCTTTTGGAAAAACAATCCGGCCCGCAGTGGCGTGGTCTCTGGAAATTGCCCCCGGCGAGCCCTCCACCTGGGCAGATTCCGCTCATGGAGCTGGAATACCCTTTTACCAACCATATTGTGAGTTTGCGAGTATTCGGGCAAAAGCCGCCGGAACCCCTTCCCTTTGGCACCCAATGGTGGCGCCTAACCGACTTGGACGGGGCGGCGTTGGCGGCGGGCCATCGCCGGGCATTAGGCATCCTATTGACCAAAACCTAAGTGCGCAGTCCCCTCCACGCGCCTATACTTTGCTAGGAAATGCCATATAAGCCACCAGCCGCTCCGGCCCCCAAGACCATTCACACGTGCCCGCTCACAGCCGGCCAAGCGCAGGCGCTGCGTGCCATTCTCGAGCAGCGGGGCTGGAAATTCGAGCCCCGCCCCTACACGTTGTACTTCGCCCAAGGCGACAAACTCACAGCAGCCGTGTACGAGAAAGGCCCCAAGCTGGTCCTCCAAGGCAAAGGAACCGAGGAATTCATCCAGTTCACCTTGGAACCGGAGATTCTAGGGGAAGCCAAGCTCGGCTATGAAGAGGTGGTCGACCCCACAATGTTCGAACCCCATTTCGGCATCGACGAAAGCGGCAAGGGCGACTTTTTCGGCCCGTTGGTGATTGCCGGAGCCTATGTCGACCCGCAAATCGCACGTTCTTTCCTCAAGGCGGGCATCCAGGACAGCAAACGCATCGGGAGCGACAAACGCATTCGGGAACTGGCCGAGATGATCCGTTCCACCCCCGGCACCGTTGCCAGCGTAGTTACCATCGGGCCCGAGCGTTACAACCAACTCTACGCCAAATTCGGTAACTTGAACCGGCTCCTGGCCTGGGGCCATGCCCGGGTGATCGAAAACCTCACTGAACTGCGTCCCGACTGTCCGCGGGCGCTGAGCGATCAGTTCGCAAACCCGCAGTTGATCCAGAAAGCGCTCCTTGAGGGCGGCCGCAAGATCCAACTCGACCAGCGCACCAAGGCCGAAAGCGACCTGGCCGTGGCTGCTGCCTCGATCCTTGCACGGGAAGCTTTCATCAATTGGCTCCATAAAACCGGCGCTACCTTCCAAAAGACCCTCCCCCGCGGGGCGTCCCCCGCCGTAAAAGCCACCGCCCGGGAATTGGCTGCTGCCCACGGGCCCGCAGTCTTGGAGCGGCTCGCCAAGATTCATTTCAAGACCGCTTCCGAGGTGGCCCCTGAATATTTCAAGAAAGCCGCCTTGCCGGGCCCGGACAGCGTTGTTTAACTGCTTGGATATGGGCACATTAACCAAACGCGAGCTCGTGGTTCAGATCAGTACTGAAACCGGCTTAGTTCAGCATCAGGTTTTTGATGTAATCCAGAAAACGCTGAACCGTATCACCGATGCACTGGCTAAAGGCGACTCGGTCGAGTTGCGCAATTTCGGGGTCCTGGAAGTCCGGCTCACCAAGCCGCGCGTGGGACGTAATCCGAATAAGCCTGGGAGCAGCTTTGTCATCCCCGCCCGGGCGACCGTGAAGTTCAAGTCTGGCAAAATCATGCGCCAGAAAGTATCGCAGCTCTCAGCCGAACTACGGCGGGCAGCCGAAGCGGGCGAGTAGAGAAATTATGAATTATGAAGGATGAATTATAAAAGTTGGCTCCGCCCGCCCCTTCATCCTTCATAATTTCAAACCCCCGCGCGACCGTGAAGTTCACGTCTGGCAAAGCTGTGCGCCAGAAAGTCTGGCAGCTTTCAGCCGAACTAGGGCGGGCGAGTAGCCAAGCCTCTTCCAGCCCAGCCCCCATAAAACCGTTCCGCTACAG
>JAYVTN010000381.1:0-4557 GCA_043788785.1 Spartobacteria bacterium
GTGGGAAATCGGCTCGCGCCAGGAGGCAATCGCAAAATGGCAACTCTCCGAACGTCTTACGCCGAATGATCCGGTCCTTTTGGAGCGTCTCAGCAACGCATTCCTCTCCCAGGACAACATCCCTGTAGCCACCAGCTATTCCAGTCGGGCCGCTGAGTGTGCCGGTTCGGATGCGGCACTTCACTTCAATGCGGCAAATCTCATCTTTATGGTCCGCCACCGAACCGGGCTTTCGGAACCTGCGGCATTTAAATGGGCGCTTCATCATTTTGCGCAAGCCCGCCGGCTAGCTCCGGGGAACGCCCAATATGCCTTGGCCTATGCGGAGACCTACTACACGGCCCCAACGCCGGACTGGAAAGCGGCCTTGTCGGCTTGGAAACATCTATTGGAAGTGACTGCCGATAAGGAATTTGCACTATCCCACCTGGCCCGCGTACATCTCAAGCTTGGAGACCGGGTCGCCGCTCGCCGATGCCTCGCCCAGATCCATTCTCCCCAGTTCGCACGCATCAAATCCCGCCTTCAAAAGCAGATGGAAGGGCCCCAAACCCAATGATTATCGGCGCTCGGGCGCATTTTCCTCGAACCTGACATTGACGAGCGCAGATTCGCCTTCTAGCCTCAGGACCCTGCAAGACCACTTTTAACCAAATCAAGGGAACACAAATGCCTGAAGTTATCGTTCGCAAAGGAGAGCCCATCGATCGCGCTCTCAAACGCCTCAAGAGCAAACTTGAGACCGAGGGAATCATGGACGAGGTTCGTCGCCTTCGCGCGTTCGAAACGCCCACCCAGAAATCCAAGCGCAAAGCCAAGGCTAACGCCAAGAGGGCCAAAGCGAAGTTCCGCTTTAACACGCCCCAGTAAGGTTCCCACGGCTTAAAAAGCCGTCCAACGACTTGAAAAACAGCCAGCTTCTATGGACGCTGGCTGTTTTCTTTGCGTCCCGATGGTGCCTCCTCAGAGTTGGGAGAGCGTCTCCAGGCAGTCCAGGGGCTGCAAGCCCGAGCCACATCGATAGACGGGGCCCTGCCACATAGGCTAGGCCATGCCACTAGCCCTCGCACTCGCCGATGACACGGAACCCCACGTCATTGGCGCTGTAGGTCGGCGCATTGAAACTGCGCGCGGCTGCCCGCAAACTGTTGACCCGCGATTTCCAACTCCCACCGCGATAGATACGCTTGCTGCCCTGGGTGGGTCCGCGTCGATTGACCGACGACTTCCCCTTGTAGGGCTCCAAGAAGTCCAGACACCACTCGAAGACGTTGCCCGAGAGGTCTTCGATCCCAAAGGGACTCGCCCCGCCAGGGAAGGAGCCTACCGGCGCACTTTCGGCAAAACCATCATCCACATTGGCGTCGCGCCACGGGAAATTGGTGCGCCTGTCGGCAAAGTTCGCATACCGGTTGGAATCAAAACGATCGCCCCAGGGGAAAGTGCGGCTCTCGGGCCCCCGGGCGGCGTATTCCCACTCCGCCTCGGACGGGAGCCGGAATTTGCGGCCCTCACGCAAGAAAAGCCACTGGCAAAAACGCTCCGCATCCAAGCTACTGACATAGACAACGGGATGATTGTCATCGGCCCAAGGGGCGCGCATCGAGCGGTGGCTGGGATCGAACCTCTCGTATTGGATATTAGTGACCGGGAACCGGGCCATATAGAAACACCCGATGGTCACCGGGCTCACGGGTTGCTCGTTGGAAGCGGCATCCACGGCATTGCTGCCCATGGCAAAGGAGCCCGAGGTGACCAGGAACATCTCAAGGCCCGAGCCTGTCGAGAAGTTGGCATATTGTTGACGTTCCTGCGCCCGGGCCAATGGCGAGGTGTTGATGACCTTGGTCGGCAGGGCACTGGAAACCGGCCGGATCGGGCTGGGCGCTGGTTTGGCCGGGCTCGCCGAGGGCAGTGGCACCTTCCGGACACCCGGAGCGGGCATGGCGCTAGCCTCCTCCAGGTACTCATCGATGATGTCCTCGGCTTCCCCTCCCCGCAAACCGAGGCTTTCGCCCATATTGCACATTGCATCGCGCTGTCCGTCGGTCATCTCTTCGCCGTCCAAACAGAGCCTTGAAAGACGCAGCATCCGCCGGAATTCATCGGTCGGACTGGTGGCCTCTCCCGAACGCGGTCCCGTCGAAGGACCCGCCGCGTGCAGGGAAACATTGGATTGGACCACCGGCACTGGCGGGGCGGTCTGGATCCTGCGCCCGCCCAGCCGCAGCAACTCTGCGTCGAGCGCTGACAAGGCATTCTCTTCGCCTAAACCCAATCCAACGGCTGCCTGAATCAGGCGGGCTTCCGCGTCGTGACTCAATGTGTTGTCGATCAATGCGAAGGCGATGATCTTCTTGAATTCCTCGGTGGCTGCTTGCGCCGCAATCGCATGCAGTTTGGCATCGAGGCGACGGCGTGACTCGGGATTGATCAGCTCGGTGCGGGCTTCCACCAAACACACCGGCGCTTCATCCAAACCCGCCCGCAAGAGCTGGGCGACGGGATTACTGGGCTGGTTCTTTAGAGGCAGCTTCTTTTGCCACCACACCAACAACTGCCGGCAATTCTCCTCAACCTGTTCTTGGGAAACGTTAGCCTCGAAGCTGAGGCAAAGCCGCTCGTAGAGATTCTCCGAATTGTAATTACGCCATCCATCCCACCGCAGCGGGTTGTCTGGAATAGGATTGGGTAACGCCACGGGAGCCGTTGGGATCGCTCAGCTGCTCAGCTGACCTTGATCTGCTGTAGGTCGGCCGTGGCCATTTCGATTTCCTCGTCAGAAAGCCCCGTAGTGCGGGCGATCTGCGCCCGGTTTTGGCGACCATAGGCATCCACAATGACCTCCAGCACCTGGTTCTCGTTATACGTATAGGTGAGCTCCACGGGCGAACCTTTGGGCAGAAAAGGCGGCAACTCGATATCGCAAATCCCCAGCGGCGTGCATTCCCCGGGAACGGTACTCTCGCCCTCGACCACACGCACTATGGCGTTTTGCATATTGGCCTTTGCCGTACCAAATGAATTCTTCACCTGAGCCGGCACGGCCGTCATTTTGCAAATCATCGGGAAGACGTACTCCTCCATCTTGACATCGTCCCAAAGGACAACCCCCAAGGTGTGGGTCGTGATATTGGTAACCCTCATCAACGAGCCGTCCTGACTGGAAAATTGGCGACGCACTTCGGGCGAGAGCACCCGCTCCCCGGCACGGTCTTCCTCGCCCAAGAGCGAAAGGATTCCTTGGATTGCGGCACCAATGGCCACGGCTTCATCGGGGCTGACGTCGTCCGCGGCCGGTACGTTGGCCAAACTGCGGATCATCTCGCGCACCGATGGCATCCGGGTCATACCACCGGTTAATAGAATCCGGTCGATCTGGTTCCACTTCAGGCCGGCTTCCTGCATGACGATCTCGCAGATCGTTTTGCATTTCTCCAGCAGGTGCCGGCATCTGTTTTCATAGTCGGCCACGGTCAACTCCAGCTTAATGCTTTTGCCGTTGTAGCTCTGAACAATGGTGGTCCGGGAGCGGCTCGAAAGCTGGACCTTGGCCACCAACGCGCGGCTGTAAAGATCCTGGTAGGCCTGCAGGTCCATCAAGGGATTTTCCCCGTGCGCTGCATCGAATTCCTCGGCCAGCCAGTTGACGATCACGTCATCCCAGTCTTTGCCCCCCAGCCGATGGTCCCCGTTACTGGCGAGCATGCGGATATGGTGGTCCTCAATCCGCATGATGGTCACGTCGAAGGTTCCACCTCCCAAGTCGAAAACGAATACCGTCTGATTGGAGTCCAGCTTATCCAATCCGTAGGCTAATGCGGCTGCGGTTGGCTCGTTGATGACCTGCAATACGTTGAGCCCCGCCAATTGCCCCGCGTGTAAGGTCGCTGTCCGCTCAGCGTCATTGAAATAGGCCGGCACCGTGATGACCGCGTCAGTTACGGTCTCCCCGAGGTATTTCTCGGCATCGTTCTTGAGCTTCACGATGATCAAAGCCGAGAGTTCCTCCGCCGAGTACGCTTTCCCGTTAAACTCCCGTTGGAATTGCGCCTTGCTCTTGCCCATCTCGCGTTTGACGAAGTCGACAATCTTTTCAGGCTCAGCGACGGCATTCTGCTTGGCCATGGTCCCCACCAGGGCGTTGTGTCCGTCAAAAAGGATGACCGAGGGCGTGATGCGCTCACTCTCCCCGTTGGGGATGAGTTGAGGCTTTCCATAAGCGTCGATGTGGGCAATCGCACTGAATGTCGTGCCGAGATCGATTCCAACGACTTTTCGTGGGACTTTTGGGAGTTCGTTCATTTTCAAATAGAAAAGTCGGGCAGTGAAAAGGGCACTTACTAAAGCGCTAGGGTGCGACAGGCTTATTGGTGGACTCTTTCCACTTCTTTGTCACGACCTCCTCTGCCCGGACCACACGATCTCTCCAGAGGAAACCGCATTTGAGGCCCCGTACGACGTCTCCGTCCTCATCCGGGGTCTGGGCGGGTTCCACGTTGACGGCTCGCTGGTTGCGTTCATCCAGTTTGCCCTCCCCAGCTGGCATCGTGAGGA
>JAYVTN010000382.1:0-7232 GCA_043788785.1 Spartobacteria bacterium
AAAGCCGACGCAAAAGTCGGAACCAAAAACACTTCCTTTTTTTGAACTAAGCAGAGTGGCAAGAAACATCGCGGATGTCAGAAACCGGAACGTGGATGATGAGAGTGAGCCGAGTCGCGGGTGGCTCTTTAGCGCTATCCATAGGACCACTCCCAATAGCCAGATGATGCCGCCTTGAAAGATCCGGGTGGGGAGGCAGGTGACACACCCGGTGAACGCTGCTCCAAGTAGGAGTGCTCGCGACAACTTAGATTTCATCCACGCGTGAAGCGCAAGTAGTCCTAATGGAAATAGGACGTAGTACCAAAATTCATTGGCGAGGCTCCACAGCGGTCCGTTGGAGCCGAATACCGGGACGTAGATTGTCTGGAGAAAGAAAATGTTGCCAAGGAATGTGGGAAGACCGTGGGATGCAGGGGTTAGTTGGGTTGGGCCGGAAGCAAATTGGCCTGCGAATTGACCAGTGTATGCTCCAGGGGCTGATATCCCGCCAATTTTGTCGAGGCACACGGTTAATATCAACGTCGGGAGTAACACCGTCCAGAGGCGGGACATCCGAGCGATGATGTAGTTTCCTGGGACGAAAGTAGACGCCTTGATCTCCTTTATCACCGAGCCTCCCACGAAATAGCCGGAAAGAACGAAAAACAGCACGACTGCTTGGTGCCCCAATCCCGTCAAGAAGTAAAAGATCTTCAGGGGAATAACCGGTGCGATAACTTGGTTGAAGTCGCACAAGAAGAAACCCCTAGCATGCTGGAGCAGCACGGCGACTGCACTCAGTCCCCGTACCACGTCGAGAACTTGGCTTCTGCTCTGGGAATTCTGGAGTGCGGGATCCTGCAAGCCTGCAGGGAAGAAATTTAGACGCATTTCGCCTTTCCTTATTACCCGATATCCTCAGAGTTGGCGACTAATCTTCGGGCGAATGCGCGGGTCCGAAGGAAATTTTCTAGCTGGTGACGTAGACTGTAACTTGGGCGGGTGTGTCTTTTCGCACCTCAAACCTTGTCACGCGGAAAGTGGAAGTCCAGGGGCAGCCGGTAAAGCTGTACGTTTCCCCTGGTGCTCAGTTGAAGTACCTGAAGTTGGGCCGTGCTGCCTTTGATCGGGACCTGGTAGAAGCTCGCTTCAATGTTGCAAACCGTGGGCGGGCGTAAAACGTTCTGGAAGCTTTAGGCAGGCGCAAACCGGAGGTGTCCGGGAAACTCAGTATGTGCCAACGCTTAGGTTGAACACCTTGCTTTCGAGCATGGCTAGCCCCGATTTCATCAAGATAGATGTGGAGGGAGCGGAACTTCTGGTGCTTCAAGGCGCTCGGAAGATCATCGAGGAGGTACGCCCCGTCTTTTATATCGAAGTCGGTGAGTCGGTATCAGTGGAGGTCTTTGAATTATTCTCCCGCCATGGGTATTGCGTGATGAATGCGGATGGGGACGTCCTTGAGGGGAAGTGTGGGGAGAACTTCTTGTTCGTTCCTCTGGAGAAAAACCAAGCGCTATCGTGTTTCCATTCGTCTCGAAAAGGAGTTTCCAGTCCGATTGCGCCCCTAACAAGTTCAACGCTCAACTGCTGTACAACAGCGGAAAGAATCCGGTTCCCGAGTAACTGGAACGGGGCAGGCTTCTTCAGGTAGTCTTATGTCGGTGGTTATCCCGACGTACAACAGGTCTGCCCTGTTGCCCGATGCGATCAGACCGGTTTTCCGGCAGGACTACCGCTCTATTGAGGTCATTGTCATCAACGACGGATCGACCTCAGAGGAGATGCGACGTTTTACGGGCCGGGTTCTGCAAATAAAAAACAAACATTCAAAACTGACAAATTCCGGGGAGGGGAGCACAATGATTTCAGCCCTTCATGAAGATTGTTAGCGCCAACCTCATTCACAGCGTTTCCCGTAACGGGGGTGGTCTTTACGAAAGTGTGCGTCGGCTCGTGCAAACTCTGGAACAGGAGGACGTGGGAGTGGGCGTGTTCGGATGCGCCGACGAGAACACCGGGGCGGACGTGGGTCTATGGAGTCCCGCTGAGGTCCATATTTTTAAACCGGTCTGGCCTGAGGCGTTTGGCTACTCACCGGGATACCTCGAGGAGATGGAGGCTTACAGCCCCAACCTGATTCATACCCATGGAATTTGGCTTTATCCCAGCATGGCGGCGCGCTGCTACTCCCTTCAGACGGGAGCTCCCACAATGATTTCCGCCCACGGAATGCTTGATCCCTGGGCGGTCAACCACTCGCGTTGGAAAAAGGTCATCGCCTACCTGTTATATGAGCAGGCGCATTTGGAAAATGCCACGTGTCTCCGCGCGCTCTGTCAATCAGAAGCAAATTCCATTCGCTCGCTGGGCTTGAAGAATCCGGTCTCAATCATTCCGAATGGAATCGATCTGCCTGAAAAAATGCCGGAGGGGCCCGCCCCGTGGGCAGGGCGTGTGCCCGAGGGGCGCAAGGTCCTGCTTTATCTGGGCCGAATCCACCCGAAAAAGGGGTTGCCTGAATTGATACGGGCCTGGGCAACTATCTCGAAGGAGATAGGCTCGATCGGGAACGAGTGGATGCTGGTCATTTCGGGATGGGACCAGGGCGGGCATGAGAACGAATTGAAGGAGATCTGTCGGCAGGAAGGCGTTTCCTGGGATGACCTGCGCACTCCCGAATCTGGACAATCGGCTGGAGCCGCCGTCCTGTTTGCAGGGCCGCAATTCAACGAGGCGAAAGCCAGGGCCTATTACAATAGCAGTGCCTTCGTCCTGCCCTCCTACAGCGAAGGGCTGCCGATGGTGGTGCTGGAGGCATGGGCTTATCACCTGCCGGTGTTGATCACCCAAGAGTGCAACTTGCCAGAAGGTTTTGCCGCCGGAGCAGCAATCCAGATCACGCCCCATGCGCCGGCCATCGTTGAGGGGTTGAGGCGGCTTTTTGAGATGTCCGAAGCGGAGCGGGATCTCATGGCCCAACGGGGACGGGAATTGATCCTTCACAAATTTAACTGGAGAAGCATTGCCCGTGAAATGAAGGAGGTGTACCATTGGATGCTTGGTGGCGGCGTGGCTCCGGGATGCCTGATGACGGGGAAATAGCTATGCTGAAGTTTCACAAAAACCTGCCTACGAAAAATGTATCGACGTGAACTTTTGATCCTCGCCACTTTAGCAATGTCTGCGGTTGCGATGGTCGTAACCGCCACCGGCCTTCTGGTTTCGCGTTTGAACGTCGCAGTTAACCAGGTCGCCGAAATCACGGTCCCCGATTTCCTTAGTACCGGTCAGTTAATCCAGAGACTGCTCGAGAACTGGTCTAGAGTGCTTCTGATACAGCAAACCAGCCAACCGGACGAGCGGCTCCGATTGATCGCGGAAATTGAGGCTAATTCCACGGATTCCTCCATTCAGGCCTTTCAGCGAACACCCACATTGCCAGAACAGCAGTCGTACTTGGATACGCTCATCAGTGATCGGGCTCAATTCATTACTCGACGGAGGGAGTACTTTGAGACTGTTGCCAAGGGGGACATGAGCCGGGCAGAGGAGATTCTTAACAAGCAATTGATTCCTGCTTTCAGGATTTATCGCAAAAGCGCAGACACCCTCTACGGTTCGACGGCAGAAATCGGCAAGAGGCGTGCTGAGCAAGTGGTGCATGTTTCCCGATTTGTGGTCTGGGGAGCGGGCATTCTATCGGTGCTTGTGTTTGTTGCGGGCTTTTTCGTCGGACACTACACGATTTTTCGAGGTCTAAAATGGGCGCATATCCTCGCCAATTGCATGGTCCGGAAATCTGGATCCTAATATTGCTGCAGGGCTAACACACGCGCAACCGTGGTTCGTGCTTTCCACGTTTTGGTGTCATATCCCATCCGAAATGCTGGCGGTTCGCTCTCCCAGCGTTTTTGTAGGAAAGTTTTGCCCCGCAGCCTAGTCCGTAGCCGTTTATCCATGATCCTACTGCGCCGCTTTGTCCTTATCTTATCCGGGTTGTTGCTCGGTTTGGCCGGTTTGCTGGAATGCTGGGTGCAGTGGGGGTCATCGCAAAATCCTCAACCGATGCCGATGTTCACGGAGGCCGATGCAATTGTCGTTCTCGGTGGAGGCGATCGGCCACGGTGGAAACTGGGACTACGCATGTCGGGGGTTTTCCCAAAGGCACCGGTGATAGTGACCGGCGATGGAGGGGATATTTTCGAGCGGTTGCTGGCCAATGGCGTTGCTCCGGAGCGGATGATTCACGAGGATCATGCGAATTCGACCGTGGAGAATGCCAAATTCACGGCCCCGATTCTCGCCGGGCTTGGGGCCCATCGGGTAGTGCTTGTAACCAACTGGTTTCATGCCCCGCGATGCCTGACGATTTTCCGGAAGTACCAGCCTGATAGGGAGTTCGTAGTGTCCTACTCCGCAAAGTCGGAGTCTCTTCCGGCTTGGGCGGACATGGTTGAGCGCCGTGAACGCCGTGCCGTCATCCACAATTTCCTTTTCAATGGGGTTTGGCCATTCTAGAGGCCAGCCGAAAGCTGAAAGCCGAAGCTAAAAGCTAAAAGCTAAAAGCTAAAAGCTAAAAGCGGCGGCGGCGGTCTTCTGTGTGCAATTCCTCACGAAGGTGCCCGGAACCAGTGGTGCCGGGTGGGTCTCGACCATGAATCATGTGA
This sequence comes from Spartobacteria bacterium, assembly GCA_043788785.1. Taxonomy (GTDB): domain Bacteria; phylum Verrucomicrobiota; class Verrucomicrobiia; order Chthoniobacterales; family Chthoniobacteraceae; genus CAIURC01. The sequence goes on from JAYVTN010000382.1 coordinate 4,653, forward strand.
CGGGCGAATACTGGTGCTCAGCGAGCATCGAAGGTTACATTGATGTCAACGATGCGGATATGGCCATAGTGGGCTTCAGCGCGTTTGCCGCGACCCCGGTCAACATCGATCAGTTCTACAAGCTGAGGCTGTTGAGCACCAAACGTTTTGGGCCGTGAAGAACAAATCTAAAAGCCGAAAGCGGAAACGCCGGTGTAAGAAACTGCGTTTTAGCTTTTAGCTTTCCGCTTTTAGCTTTTTCTTAGGCCCGGTGGATACCGTGCCTGAAAATACCTCCGTGGATCTCCCTGTACGGGTGCCTCAATGGCGTTTGGGGGGATGGTTGCCGTGGATCATTGGGGCCACCTTGGGCGGGTTTTGGTGGATTCTCATCGATCTGTTGCGGGTGGATTGGGAAATCAATCCCCAGTACAGCTACGGGTGGTTGGTCCCGGTCTTTTCCCTGTATCTGTTTTGGAAACGATGGCCGGCGAGGCCGCAAATCGACCCGAATTACCGGACTGCGTGCTGGTTGGGTGTGCTCATAGGGCTCGGAGCGGCCACTTTGCTGCCCACCCATATATTGGCCCAATCCGCGCCGGACTGGGCAGTGGCTCGGTGGGCGATGGCCCTGCAAGTCATTGGGCTGACACTGGCTCTGCTCTGGGCAATGGGAGGGCACCCCACGATGCTCTACTTCGCTTGGCCCGTGTGTTTTTTCTTGGTGTCAGTGGCATGGCCGTCAGGGATTGAGGCGGCTTTGATCCAAGGATTGATGCATCATGTGGCCAATTTCACGGCGGAGGTGGTGGGCTTCGCCGGTTACGCGGCGGAACCGGTGGGCAACCTGATCCGGTTGGAAGCCGGGGTGGTGGGCGTGGACGAGGCATGCAGCGGCGTGCGTTCCTTGCAATCCATGCTCATGGCAGCGTTGTTTCTCGGCGAGTTGAACAGGTACCGCTGGTCGGGGCGAATCAGTTTGATAGTCATTGGGTTGGTGTTGGCGCTGATCTTCAATGTGCTGCGTTCCTTAACCTTGGTCACTGTGGCCATCAGTCAAGGATTGCCTGCTTTGGAGCGCTGGCACGATTCTGCAGGCCTTTCCATTCTCCTACTTTCCTTCGGCGCGCTCCTCTTCATTGTGCGGTTTGCGCGCTTTAGCACGCAACCCAGCGAACTCGGGGCGGCGGCTTCGGAGAACACTCACAAGGCGGGGGAATCTGGTGCTTTCTACTTCTCTCCGGGGCTGGTGTTCGGTCTATGCGCGTGGTTGCTTTTCATTTTGGCTGCCCCCCACTGGTGGTACCGGAAGGATTCCAGTGCGCTTTGGGATTCGCGTTGGAGCGTAGAGTTCCCCGAACAACGTGCCCAATTCAAAAATCAGCCGACTACCGCCAACGTCCGCAAGATTCTTGGTTACAGCGCAGGCCGACAGGCGGCGTGGGTGGACGGTTTCGGGGGACGTTGGACGATGTTCTTTTTTCAATGGGCACCCGGACGCACGTCCTCTGGAGCCGCCCGTCAGCACCGGCCCGATGTGTGTCTGCCTGCCAGCGGGCGAGTGCTCGAGGAAGAGGCGCCTGGCCCGGTCCTGGAAGCAGGCTCCGAGAAGCTGCACTTCAGACGTTATCTGTTCCGGACCCGTGGCGAACCGCTGCACGTTTTTTTCTGCTTGTGGGAAGCCGGCAGCCAGAACGGAGACGGCACTGCGAAAGGACGGGAGTGGGACTGGCAATCCCGTTTAAGGCAGGCCTGGGCTCATGAGCGCAATTTGGGCCAACAGAGCCTGGAAGTGGTTGTCAGCGGAATCGAGAGTGTTCCCGAAGCCGAAGCGGCTTTCCGGGCCGAGATGCGTGGGCTACTGAAGAAAAAGCTAAAAGCGGAAAGCTAAAAGCTAAAACGCAGCATGAAGAACGCTAAAAGCGGAAAGCTAAAACGCAGCGAGAAGAAAAAGCTTTCCGCTTTCAGTTTTTTCCACGCGGCGTTTCCGCTTTTAGCTTTTAACTTTCAGCTTTTTCTTCACGCGGCGTTTTAGCTTTTAGCTTTTAGCTTTTTCTTCAGCTTTCTCTTCAGCGTTCTTTCCGATGGTGATTAAGATGGCCAATAGTTCACGGGATTCATTCAGGAGGCCCTCGGAACCGTCGGTTGCCAGGTGATCGGATGTTGAAACAAGTTCCAGCCAATATTCTGCCTCAGACGCTTCTTTGGTCGCTATCCCGACTTTATAGACGAACTCCTTACGGGAACGCGCGCGGTTAGCTTCCCGGTAGTTTGCGCCGAGGGAGCAGCCCGACCTGAGCAATTGGAGTCCAACAACTTCGCCCGCGCGGTTTTGGGGCAATCGCATCACCAAATCGATCAGGTCCAGGGCGAACCGCCTGGTCCGGTTCTCGAGTTCAGTCTTTGCCATGATGAAAACCCTAGGAGCAGAAGAAAAAGCGGAAAGCGGAAACCCTATTTAATCGTTTATTCGTGCGATCTGAAATGGGCTTGAGAACTCGAAGGTGACGTTTCGCTTTCCGCTTTTCTTAAGGCGGCGTTTTCCCTTTTAGCTTTTTCTTAAGGCTGCGTTTTAGCTTTCCGCTTTTAGCTTTTAGCTTT
>JAYVTN010000383.1:0-2883 GCA_043788785.1 Spartobacteria bacterium
ATTGACGGCAATCATACGGGAGCGTGTCGCCCGCCCAAGCCACGTAGCCCGGGAAGGCCAAAGTGCAACCTGAAATGCGTATTTGCCCTTATTTTGGCATGCGGGGGGCAAATAAGTGAATTATCGTCATGGATTCGGTGGCCCGAATTGACACCCCTTCGCCCACGGGCTTAGTTTTTCCCTCCTGATGAAATGCCTCTTTAACTGGATTGCGTTGCTAGCCTTAGCAACGACGGGAGTTTGCGCCGAATCCGCGCGGATCCTCGAGAAGGCCAATGTATTGCCGCTGGCCTTGGATGATAAATTCCAGTTCCGGAAGACCAAAACCTTTTTGAATGATCCGCTGCTCTTCAAGGAAAGCACGGATCAATCTATCACTTTCGAGCGCTTACGGGTAAATTTTGGGGCGATCACGCGGGTGGACCGGGATGAGCGCCTGGGTCACTACTTCACTTTTTATTGGCGTGCGAAGCAGCCTTCTACGGTCAGGGTGCGTTTGGAATACCGTCAGAGGAACCTGGGTTCCCATGTGCAAGCCCAGGAGTTGTCTTACGAAGGGGCCAAGGGATCCCTCAAATCGGAGTTCAAGGTCACAGGCGATGATTATCGCTTGGATGGACCAATAACGGCCTGGCGCGCCTTAATAATCGAGAACGGGAAAATTGTGGCCCTTAACCAGTCTTTTCTTTGGAATTGATTGATTGATGAAAAATGCGCGTTTTAGAGGTAGTGTGTTGACGTTACGATGTGCCGATTGTTTTTGCCCGCGCGCCTTAGCCGCTTGAAAGTTTAATTGTGACTACCCAGCCGTCCATTCTCGTTGGCACCGCCGCCCAGACGGTTTGGGTGCGAGTTGATGGGAAAGGATCCTTCCTCAACAGCACCGGACTCAAGGAGTTTGCCAAGGAGATGATCAACCGCGGGTTCCGTGACTTTGTCGTGGATCTCAAGAACTGCCCAGTCATGGATTCCACATTCATGGGCACCCTGGCGGGGATCGCCCTGAAGTTGCGCCAAATCGAGGAAGGTCAACTGCGGGCCACCAACCTCAATGAACGCAACCGGGATTTGCTGAGCAATCTGGGCCTTGATCAACTCTTTACCATCGAGTCGCGCCCGGTGGATGTCGAGGAGGCCCCAGCGCTGAAGACCCCAACGGCCGACCAACCTCTACAAGCGGGCAGCGCAGAAGACAAGGTGACCCGTGCCCAGACGATGATAGAAGCCCACGAAGCCTGCGTGGAGGCTAATCCGGACAATGCGGCCAAATTCAAGGACGTGCTTGAGTATCTCAAGCAGGATTTGCATTTGGCACGCTGAATAACGGATGTCAGCATTGCTCTTTTTTGGCGTCTTCACGGTCATGGCGGTGGGTTTTGGTGCGGTTTACCGCAACCAACGTCGACAGATCCTTGAACTGGAGAAGGCCCGCCAGCACCTTGAGATAGAAGAAGGGCGGGTATTTGACTTCTTTCATGGCCTGGGGGCCGCGCTTTCGGAGGACACCCGGCCCCATGATCTCCATCGCTTGATCGTCGAGGGCACGATGCGGATCGTCGACGGGGATACCGGCGCGTTGTATTTGGCGGATCGCAAAGGGGAGCATCTGCGCCCGGAGTTTGTCGCCAAAGGTTGCCCGATGTTCGTCGATCTGATCGCTTCCGCGTGGAAAGAGGGCGAGCCCCTTTGGTTGAGCGATGATCCGCGCTTGGGCCGGGAGGGCCCCCAACGCCCAGCCTCTGCCATGGTGTGTCGGCTGGTTTACGGCAACCAGAAGCTCGGCTTGCTGGTCATCTCCCGAAAACCCGGCATCGAGTCCTTCCCGGCCGGGGCTTTCAAGATTTTCAAGGGCATTGCCGACCAGTCCGCCTTTGCCATCTACAATGCCTTTATCTTTTCGGAAGCGGCCGAGAAGAAGCGTTTGGACCAGGATTTGCAAGTCGCCCACGAGATCCAGCGGATTTTGCTGCCCGCGAGTGCGCCCGAGGTGGCCGGTTACCAGATCAGCGGGATCAACATTCCGGCGCGCCATGTCAGCGGGGATTATTACGACTACATTCCCATTGATGCGGGCCACTGTGGGGTGGCCATTGCCGATGTGTCCGGCAAAGGCGTACCCGCCTCCCTCATCATGGCCATGTGCCGCAGCGTGTTGCGGGCTGAAGCCACCGGGGAACTTTCTGCCTCCACGGTTCTTCAGGCCGTCAATGCCCAGCTCTACCCCGATATCAGGGAAGACATGTTCATCAGTATGGCCTACGTTGTCCTCGATCGACATTCCTCCGAGGTGCGCCTCTGCCGTGCTGGCCATGACGCGCCACTCCTGTTCCGGGCCGCAGACAAAACCATTACCAAAATCAATCCTCCCGGCATGGCTCTGGGCATTGACAGCGGCAGCGTCTTTAATAGAGTCACGGGCGATTTTTTTCTGACACTTGAGCAGGACGATTGCCTCATCCTTTATACGGACGGAGTCACCGAAGCGCTGGATCGACAGGGAATGGAATTTGGAATGGAGAACTTGATGCGTTCAATCCACTCCAGTGCTTCCGAAGGCGCCGCAGGCATTATCAGCAAGCTAACCGAAGACCTCCGGGCCTTTGTTGGGACGCATCCGCAACACGACGATATCACGCTTATCGTGATCAGAAAAAAATGACCTATGCCTACGATCAACGAAAACTCTAATACCCAGAACGAAGCGACCCCGGAGGCGGTCGAAGTGCTTCCGCCCGAAAGCCCGGCCCCGAACGAAGAATCCCTTCTGGGCCAGCTACAAACCGACTTGGAACGTTTCCGGGATTTGGCGCTCCGGACCCAGGCGGATTTCGAGAATTTCCGCAAACGCTCGACGCGGGAAAAGGAAGATGCCATCCGGTACGC
>JAYVTN010000384.1:0-4447 GCA_043788785.1 Spartobacteria bacterium
AACGGGCACACAGCGTTATTGGACTGAACCGGCCCGGCCAGCGGGCAAATCGAGGGGCCTCGGACGGCCGGTTTCGGCCTGACCTGCAGGTGAGCGGACGCCCGTCCTCCGACGGAGCGCATCCGCCCGGGAATCAATCGCTTGCCCTAAAGCCTTAGATTTCAACTGCCGGATTTAGGCTGAAGAATCCCTGCTGTACGTTTGGGCTTCGCCGCAGCCCAGGGGTGACCGGCCCACGGTTGAACTAAGCCGCTTCGGGCTTGGCCGTTGGCGGGGGCGAATCCCAGGGCGTTGCCCCATAAGCTAGGGATGCCCATTGGGGCGTTCGGCCCACAGTTAGACGCCCCTTCAGGGCGTGGCCCAAGGCGGGGACGAATCCCAGGACCCTCCGTATAGGTTGCTGTTATGGGGGAGACGGAGGCGCGCGGCGGGTGGGCAATAGGTTGGAAGTCCATGCCACAAGGGATGACGATGCCACAAGGGATGACGGTGCGCTTACTCGAGCGCGGCTTTGGCCTCTGTTTTATCCTTGGCGTCGCCACGGTCCACTGCGGGCAGGGTGAGGACGACTTTCCATTCGCCCAGGGCCAGCTCGGTTTGGCCCATGGTGGTGTAAATCCGGGCTAGTTCACTGCGGTGCATCAAGCGTTGGGGTGCCAGATCCCGGGCCTTTTTCAAGCAACGGAGTGCCTCCTGGTTGGATGCAGGCGGCAATTTCCCGTAGATGAGGCCTGCCATAGTCCGCAGGACCGGGTTGATGTTGGCCATGCCAGAGTTCCACCGGCCCAGGAGGTGCCATGCATGGTCGTCGTTGGGATCCAAGGCAATGGATTTGAGAACCTCGTCATGCAGCCGTTTGGAGTATTCCAACTTCTGTTTGCTGGAGACGAAGTCCGTCAATTTCCCGTATCCGACGGCCACGCTAAGATGGGCTTTCGCATTAGAGGGATCCTTTGCCAAGGCGCGCTGGGCACAGGCGAGGGAACGCTCGGCATGGGATTGGGCGAGGGATTCGGGATGGGCATCGTCGACGCGATCCGAGAATTCACGCGAGAGCCGCAGCAGTTCGGGGACACTGTCGATGGTCGAGGGGTCCTGCGCCCATGCGCTGGCTGGCGTCGCGAGCAACCTGACGGAGACCAAGGCTAGAAGCCAGAGCCGCCGGAACCGGCCTAAGCGTCCACCGGTACGCACGAGCAGAAAAGATTGCGGTCGCCGTATACGTTGTCGATACGCCCCACGGACGGCCAGAACTTGTGTTCACGCAGCCACGGGGCCGGGTAAGCGGCCTGCTCGCGGGTGTAGGGGCGATCCCATTGGGTGGCTGTCACGATGGCTGCCGTATGCGGAGCGTTTTTGAGCGGGTTGTTGAGGGGGTCCGCCTGGCCCTGCTCGACGGCTGTCATTTCAGCATGAATGGCTATGAGCGCGTCGCAAAAGCGGTCCAGTTCATCTTTGGATTCACTCTCGGTAGGCTCAATCATGAGCGTGCCCACCACAGGCCAGCTCAAGGTCGGCGCGTGGAATCCGTAATCCATGAGTCGCTTTGCCACGTCTTCGGCCGTCGTGGCTTTGAACCCGCGCAGGTCAATGATGCACTCGTGGGCGACGAACCCGTTGCGTCCTTTGAAAAGCACGGGGAAGAAAGGGTCGATTCTCCGGGCAATGTAATTGGCATTGAGAATGGCGATGCGGGTGGCTTCAGTGAGGCCTTCGCCGCCCATCATCCGGATGTAAACCCATGGGATAGTGAGGATGCTGGCGCTGCCGACCGGGGCCGCGCTGATGGCGCCCACACGCTCGAGGCTGCTGCGGTTGCGGCCGTCGGGGAGGAATGGCACGAGGTGTGCCGCGACCCCGATGGGGCCCATCCCCGGACCTCCGCCACCGTGGGGAATGCAGAAGGTTTTATGAAGATTGAGATGGCAGACATCGGCTCCGATTTTACCGGGGGATGTCAGGCCGACTTGGGCGTTCATGTTGGCGCCGTCCATGTAAACCTGGCCGCCATGGGAATGGATGAGTTCGCAGATCTCCACGATGGTCTCCTCAAACACCCCATGGGTGCTGGGATAAGTGACCATCAAGGCCGAAAGACGCCCGCTGTGGGTGGCGGCTTTGGCCCTGAGATCTGCCAGATCGATATCTCCATCTGGCAAACAGTCGACGCTGACCACCTTCATGCCCGCCATGACGGCACTGGCTGGATTGGTCCCATGTGCGGAAGTTGGGATCAGGCACACATCCCGCTGCCCTTCTCCGCGGGAGACATGGTATTTGCGGATTACCAACAGACCCGCGTACTCGCCCTGGGAGCCGGCATTGGGTTCCAGGCAGACCCCGGCAAACCCGGTGATTTCGGCTAACCAACCCTCGAGTTGGGCGCAGAGGGTTGCGTACCCCTCGGTCTGGCTAGCGGGCGCAAAAGGATGGAGTTTGCCGAATTCGGGCCACGTCACAGGAAGCATCTCGCTGGTGGCGTTGAGCTTCATGGTGCATGAGCCCAGCGGGATCATGGAGGTGGTGAGCGAAAGGTCCTTGGATTCCAGACGCCGGATGTAGCGCAGCATTTCGTGCTCCGTGTGGTAGCGGTTGAAAACTCGATGTGTCAGGAAAGCGGAGGTGCGCGCCAGAGCCCCGAAACCGGTCTTGGCCTGTTCGGCCAATGCGTCTGGAGTGAGACCGGGATTGGCTTCGCCGTGGAAAATCTTGAAGAGGGTTTTGAGGGAATCGGTAGTCTCATCCAAGGCGATCAGGATGGAGCCGGCTCCGAGGCTACGCAGATTGACGCGATACTCCGAAGCGGCACGCAAGATCTGGGTGCGGCGTTCCGGGTCGAGATCGATCCGGATAGTATCAAAGAAAGGCTCGTCGCTGACATGGAATCCGAGTTGGCGCAATCCGGTTGCCAGCATCGAGGCGAAGAGGTGGACGCGTTTGGCAATCCGCGTCAAACCTTCGGGGCCGTGGTAGACCGCATACATGGAGGCCATGACTGCCAGAAGCACCTGAGCGGTGCAGATGTTGCTGGTGGCTTTGTCCCGTCGGATATGCTGTTCGCGGGTCTGGAGGGAAAGCCGGTAAGCGGAATTGCCATGGACATCTTTGGAGACCCCTACTAGGCGGCCTGGCATGATGCGTTTGAAAGCGTCCCGGGTCGCCATGTATCCTGCGTGCGGGCCGCCGAAGCCCATTGGTACGCCAAAGCGTTGAGTACATCCGATTGCGATGTCGGCACCGAACTGACCCGGTGGGCGAAGAACGGTGAGGGCCAGGATATCCGCGGCAACAATGGCGATGGCCCCCACGGCATGCGCCTTCTCAATGAAGGCCGCGTAGTCGCCGATGATTCCGGCCGTGTCAGGGTATTGGAGGACGACCGCGAAAATGTCCGAGGTGGGCTCGAAGCTGGCTTCTTCCCCTATGACCACTTGGATTCCCAGCGGCTCTGCGCGGGTCTGGAGAACGTCGATGGTTTGGGGGTGGCAGCCCTTGGAAACGAAGAGGGTGTGGGCTCTGGCGTTTTTACAGAGCTGCTGGGCCATGTGCATGGCTTCGGCTGCGGCTGTGGCTTCATCCAAAAGGGACGCGTTGGCAATGTCCATGCCGGTCAGGTCGATGACCATTTGCTGGAAATTGATGAGTGCCTCCATGCGGCCTTGGGAAATCTCCGCCTGGTATGGGGTATACGCGGTGTACCAGCCGGGATTTTCCAGGATGTTGCGCTGGATGACCGCAGGAGTGATGCAATCGCTGTAGCCTTGGCCGATGAAGTTGGTGCAGAGGGCGTTTTTGGAAGCGATTGCGCGCAATTCTGCCAAGCTCTCATGCTCGCTACGGCCCGGGGGCAGCTGGAGCGGGGATTGCATACGGATCCCCGCAGGCACCGTGGCGCTGATGAGCGCTTCCAGGGTATCCAGACCCAGGCTCGCAAGCATCTGCTCAACCGCGGCTGGAGCCACTCCAAGATGCCGGCGCGCAAAGCTATCGCCGGGACTCAGAAGGGAGGCCACGGAGGCCGAAAGCGGTGTCGCGATGGAATCGTGCATCGTGACAGGCTAAAAAGGAGGCAACTCAATGCAAGATTGAAGTATGAGGTATGAGGTATGAAGGATGAAACGGCTTCATTCCTTGGGCTCAGCTCCACCTTCGTCAACCAACCTTCAGCCTTGGTTCAAGCGCCGATCTGCCCGGCGTACTGGGCCGGGTTCTTGAGTTGGGCCACTTCGGCCGGCGCGGAAAGCGAGATCCGGAAAATCCAGCCAGCCCCAAAAGGATCGGTGTTCACCAGCGAGGGGTTCGCGTTGAGCTCCCCGTTGACCTCTGCGATTGTTCCCGACACAGGCGTGTAGATGTCGCTTGCGGCCTTGACTGACTCGACCACACACACCTGCTCGCCCGCTTGGACTTCGCTGCCAACCTTCGGCAATTCCACGTAAACCACATC
>JAYVTN010000385.1:0-6569 GCA_043788785.1 Spartobacteria bacterium
GATCACCCCTGATGGGGCAAAGCTCTTTGTGCCGAGCTTTGAGAAGGCATTCTGGCACGTGATCGATGCGAGCACCGGTGATGAACTCGGCCGGATCGCTTCGGAGAAACTCGCCCACAACACGATCGTGAGCCTCGACGGAAAGCGCGCGTACCTGGCCGACCGGGGAAGCCGCTTCTTGCAAATCGTCGATACGGCTTCCGGCGAGGTCATCCGCAAAGCGGGGCCTTTCGGCAGTGTTGTACGTCCCTTTACCATCAACCGGGCCGGTACCCGGGGATTCATGAATGTGGACGGCCTCTTGGGATTCGAGGTGTGTGACTTGGAGTCCGGCCAAGTACTTCATCGGGTCGAAGTCCAAGGATTCGAGAAAGGCACGGTGACTAAGCACGGATGTCCTTCCCATGGGATCGGGCTCACTCCCGACGAAAAGCAGGTGTGGGTCGTCGATGCCCATAATAAGCGGCTGCACATATTCGACAACACAGCGGTGCCGCCCAAACAGGTCCAAAGCCTAGCGGTCCATGATGAGCCGGGTTGGATCACTTTCTCTGTGGACGGCGCGTTCGCCTATCCATCGACGGGGGAGGTCATCGATGTGGCTTCCCGGACCGTGGTGGGGATGCTCAAGGACGAAACCGGCACTCAGGTCCAGAGCGAGAAGATGGTGGAGGTGGACTTCGATACCACGGGCAAGGCCGTCGCCACCGGCGACCAATTCGGATTGGGCCGGAAACCGAGGTAATAGCCGCAGCAGGGCAGTGCTAGCGGGAGGAAAAGGGGGCAGGGAGCCCCCGTGGCAGGGCTTCTGCCCATGGAACTGCCGTCTGCCCGTTCGCAAACCGGGGTGGGGCGGGCAGTTTGGGCAGCTGTCCCGGGGGTGAGTTGGGAGACATGGGAATTTCGAGGGCCGCCGCTGGGGGACTTCGGTTCGGGGCGGGGGGGCTAACATAAATTGAACACCGGAACAGGAGCCCTGTCCCACGTACTGAAGCTTAACCACGTTAACTAACGGGAGCCCGCCACACCGCCACACCGCCCATAAGCGCAATCCAACCTATCTTCAATTTAGCCTAATCGCGACTCCCTGCCGTCCAGTTTGTTGCTCCCGTGCGTAACCATTTTGGGAACCACTTTTAGAAAGCCAGAGGCACCTCATGAACTACAAATCCAGCGAAGATTCCGATACAGGGATCAAAATTTACCTGCGAGAGATCGGGCAGATACCCCTGCTAACGCCGGAACAGGAGGTGGAATTGGCCGCTAAGATCAAGCGGGGCGACAACCAAGCCCGCAGCCTGATGATCCGCTCCAACCTGCGGCTGGTGGTTAAGATTGCTCATGACTACGCCAATCTCGGGTTACCGCTCCTGGATTTGATTTCGGAGGGCAACATCGGGCTGATGAAGGCGGTTGAACGGTTCGACCCTGCCAAGGGCGGCAAGCTAAGCACTTATGCGGCCTGGTGGATCAAACAATCCATCAAGCGGGCGTTGGCCAACCAAAGCAAAACCATCCGGCTACCGGTCCATTTGGTGGACAAGATCTCCAAGATGCGCCGGGTAGCCTTGCAGATGAGCGAGGAACTCGGCCGTGAGCCCACGGACCAAGAACTGGCCGACGAAGTGGGTCTGGCTGCGGGCAAAATCTCGCAACTCAAGACCGTCTCTATCCGGCCCGCCTCCTTGGATGCTCCCATCAGTGATGAGGATTCCACGGAATTTGGCGAGATTGTGGGGGATATGGAGGCCCAGACGCCCTTTGAACAGCTGCGGGACCAGAATCTGAGGGATGAAGTGGGCGATCTTCTCGATGTGCTCGACGAGCGCGAAAAGAAGATCATTTATGCCCGGTTCGGTTTGGATGGAGGAAAAGCCAAGACCTTGGAGGAAGTGGGGCGTAAGTTCGGCGTGACCCGGGAGCGGATCCGGCAGCTCCAAAACATTGCTTTGAGCAAGCTGCGGCGGGCATTGCAGAAGAAGGAGAAGCCCATCGAACATCTGCTGCCGACCTTAAAAGGCGCTATATAATATGACGGCTGCCAAGGGCGGGACCGGGATCCCCCCATCGATCGGAGCGCGGCTACCGCTGGGGCTCGGCTGCGGGTCGGCTGGCGCTCCCGCATTCATGGCGCGTTGCTTGTCCCCGCCTGATCGTAGCAGGGGCGCTACTCGGTGGGCTTCTGCTGGAACAACGACTGGACGTCCGTGGGGTTCATGTCGCTGAGGTCCAAGATGTCTCCACGAAGGGTCGCCGCAGCGATGCAATCGGCAATGCTCCTCACCGTCGGCTGGGCATAGTATTTCATGGATCCTACCGTGAGGTGTGTCGGGAAGACGACCACTAGTAGGGAATTCTCATCGATATTGAGCATCAGGGTACTAAAGTTCTCTCCCTGCTGGTACATGCTCGTGAAATTGCTTTCATTCACCAGGCTGGCCATGAACTGCACGGCGTTGTAGGCGTTCGAGCCAAGGGTGGCGAAGGTCGTGGTGTCGAGCTGTTCAGGGTTCCCACATTGATGGATGAGGTACCCTGCTTTCTCTACTAGAAGCGCAATACTCGCTTCGCTTTTTTTCAAAAGCTCGCGCAGTACGGCATCCAGAACTTCAATGTCGGTTTGGTTGAGCGAAGGGAATTGGCTCATAATATTAACGCGGACGGGCCCCGTCGTTGAGGAACTTGTGGAGAAGCATACGGGTAATCATGTTCAATGTCTCGAAAACACCTTCGCAACTTGACGCCGCAGCCTCGAACGCTGGGACTTGGATTTCCCGGTTGTTGAGCAGGAAATCGAGGTATTCCACCGGCGCTGCATCCGGCAAATCGCGTTTGTTATACTGCATGACATAGGGGATGTTATCGAGATTGAGGTTGAGCGTTTTAAGATTGTCCTCGAGGTGTTTGAAGGTCTCAATGTTTTCCTCCATTTTGTCGTACTGCGAGTCGGCCACGAAGACGATGCCGTCAACTCCACGCAGAACGATCTGGCGGGTCGCATTATAAATGACCTGCCCGGGGACTGTGAAGAGGGCGAATTTGGTTTTGAACCCTTTGATTGCCACCGTTTCCAAAGGGAAAAAATCAAAGAACAGAGTTCGATCACTGCTGGTGGCAAGCGAGGTCATCTTTCCTTTGGCGTCCGGGTTGGGAACTTGGACGTTGCGATGGATTTGCTCGAGATTGGTCGTTTTGCCGCTCTTTCCAGGGCCGTAGTAAACGATTTTAACCTGCAACTCCTTGGTCGCTTGATTGATAATAGCCATGCGTGGGGGTAAAACTTATCGCTGTGCGTGTGCCATTAACTCGTTGGCCAAGACGCGCAGTTCAGGTTCAGGCAGACTCTGGCCTTCTTTACTTAGGACGGCAAAGAAGATCGCTCCCAAACGGTACATCTTCAGGGAAGCGTTTCCGGCCCGGATATTGAGTTCCTCCACCTCAGCGAGTTTCATCTCGCCACAATATTGGTTGAGGCGGCCAAAGATTTGGGGAAGGAATGCAGAGACGACATCGGCTTTGATGGTATCGGGCAAGGAATGAGCCACTACGAGGCCTTCCTTTAGAGCAACCACCGCTCCGGCGACCGACTCCAAACTGGAAAGGCCTGAAACCACCTCCGAAGGCGACCATGAATCCTTTTCAGGCTGTCCTAAAATGGCACCAATGGTCAGTTTGACTGGGGCAACGGGCTCCTTGGGCAAGGCAAACGGCGGGATTTCGGCCGCCGGGGCTGGGATCCGGGCTGGGATCCGGGCTGGGATTTGCGGGCCCGGGATCGAAGCAGGGGCCGGGATGGGGGCTTGTGAACCTAGGGCCAGTTCAGGAACTGGAATGGCAGGTGCTGGGGGCTCGGGCTCTGGAATCGTGGGTCCAGGGATTGATACGGGAGCGACTGGAACTGTTCCTGCCGCCGCATTGAAGAGGGCCGGAATGTCCTCGGTCACGCTCACCCGTTTACGGGCAGTTGAAGGTTTGGAATCCTTCAGGAAGGCGGGTGCGATCACGCGCAACGGCAAGGAAAGCACCGTGGCACCATCCACCTCCCCGGCCCCGCTGAGAGCGGGCGAAACCCAAGAGCGCAATTGAGCCCATGTGAAAGCCACTCGGCCTTTGGCTAGGCCAGCCCGAACTTCGTCGGCAGGAAGGGTAATGGTGAGGCCCTCCGCACTGCCCAGCTCGGATAGAACTCCCTCCGGCCAGTCCCGGGAAAGCTCGGATACCGCCAGCAGGACGGCCTCGCCGGGCGCAGACTCAGCAGGAGCCGGGACTTTTGCTGCGGCAGTAAAGCCAGGGGGCGGTGCTGCCGAACGCATTCCTTCGACCTTCGGACCCGGGATCCCGGCGGGTGCGGGACGAGGCGTCGCCGCAGGTGCAGGCCGGGCAGGTGCAGGCCGGGCCGCAAGCGCAGGGGCTGGCGTAAGCGTGGGCGTAGGACTTTTCGCCACACGGGGAGCTGCCGCGGGGTTGCCTTCAGAAGGTGCTACAGCAAATGGATTCTCCGGGTCGCCAAAGACATCGATCCCATCCTCGTCAGCCAACTCGTGCATACGCTGGTCGGTGCGCCGCTTGAGGAGTTCGGGTTTGACGCGCTTGAAGATCTCACCGAGTGGTACGTCGACCATTCGTTTATCTTCGGGCAAGCCTGCGGCAAAAGTACCGGCTGGGGCTTGTCGATGGATACTGGCCAACGACATTTTTACGGATCCCCCCGGAAGCTGCTTGAGGACGATGGACAAAGGTAATGCCACCATCGCGTCAGGACCGGGGGGGATGGCAACCATTTCCTTCAATTCCGGGGGGAACCGGCTGATGATGGCGGCCAAGGAGAGGGACGCGGTCTCAACTTGAGCCACCCTGGGGACGTTATCCGGGACTGCCCGGGCCACCACCCTTGGCACAGCGGTGGGCACAGCGACCGGCTGAGCTCTGGCCACAGGGGTTGCCACCACAACGGGTTTGGGAGCAGGCGGCTTACTTTTGCGAAACAGTTGGAAGAGCTTGAACATGCGAGCTTGCAGACTCGCAAGGTTTCCTGGGCAAAGGCGATGCCATTCGCACCGGGAGATAAAGTTTCTTATCGTTGGTTGCGCCGGAGCACCAGTCTTGCTTTAAAGACAGCCTCCCGTGAGTTTCCTCGCGACTCTTTAGTTTAGCCGGTGCATAATCTGCCTTGGCTTCCTATCGAAGCCGCCCCACTAAATCCGCATGGCTGCCAAGCAAAAAATCCTTATCCTCGACGACGAACAGGACATCCTGGAGATTTACCAAGAGATCCTCGCCCGCTTGCCCAGCCAGCCCGAAATCTATACCGCCGATTCCGGCGCCCGCGCTTTGGCGTTGATGGAAAGCGCTCCCTTCAACCTTCTTCTAGTGGATCTACGGATGCCCCAAATGGACGGATTCCAAGTGCTGGCCTTGGTTCGGCGCAAGCACCCGGCCCTGCGGGTGGTGGTCATGACGGCCGCCGAAGACGAGCAATTCCGGGCACGGGCCTATGCCATGGGCATTGACCTTTACATCGAGAAGCCCAAAACGGGCAAAGAAATCATCAATTTTGTGGACTGCATCGAGGCGCTTTTGGAGAGGGACCAACTGGGCGGCTTTCGCGGAATCCAAAGCAAAACCTTGGTGGATATCATTCAGCTCGAATGTCTTACACAGAGCTCTGGGATCCTCAAAATAACCACTCCCATCGCCGAAGGACGCATCTGGGTCCAGCGCGGGGAGATCGTCGATGCCGCGACGGGCGATGCCTCGGGCCGGGATGCCTTTCTTGAAATGTTACGTTGGAAGACGGGCAATTTTGAAATCTTGCCTTCGGATATCCCCCGGCCGCGCACAATTTTTAGCTCCTACGAGAACTTATTGATGGAGACGGCGCAGTCCATTGACGAATCCACTTCTGCGGAAGCCGCTCCCGAAGATGTTGGCCTGGCGATCTTCGGCCGATACAAAGGGGTCCAATTCGTGTTGGAAACCGAGTTCGGGGACAAACCTAAAGTTGACCAATGGGCCGTGGACAACCCGGCGCAATTGGGCGAATGGGTCCAGTCCACGGTGAAAGCATTGAACCATTTGGGGGACAAACTCGCAGCCGGGAATCTCGAACAGATCGAAGGCTTGGGAGCTCAGCGGCATATCGCTTTGATCGTGAGCGAGAAAGCCGCTCTGGGCGTAGGCTTCACCCGTTCTGCGGTTTTGGCCCAGATTCGCGAAACCACTAAACAGATTGAAGGCAAATGGCTCTCCTGAAATCCTTTTCCCGTGCGACTAAGCCGCTCCACCCCGAATTGCTGCCAGCCGGCTCCTTCACCATGCATCGAGGCGGCGGGCTCGTCAGCTCCACCCTGCCAAGCCGTTTTTCCAAGGACGTGGTTGCCGAAATCGGCCGCGTGGTCATAGACGCTTTCCGAAAGGCGGCCGATGCCCAATTACCTTTGGATGATCTTTACATCCACTTCAGCGGACTGACCATTATCGCCCGTGAACTCCGGGGCGGTGCCTTGGTGTTCCTCAATCCTTCCACTCTCAACCTAACCCGCGCTTACACCCCCCCTGCCATGCACTAC
>JAYVTN010000386.1:0-3429 GCA_043788785.1 Spartobacteria bacterium
GGGGTTTTAAGTTCTACGAAGAAATCCTTGCGGGTCAGCGTGTTGGCGGCGGCTTGGCCCACCAAGGTCTCCACAGTGGTGCCACGAGCCGTCAACCGCCACGCGGTCGTGGTTTCCGGCATGGGAAGGGTTGTCACGACCTTGCCATCGATGCCTGTGACAACCGAAGGCAACCAGCGGCCTTCCCCCCGAACCTCCTGCCGTGGCTTGAGTTCACCTGTCGCCTCGTTCGGGCGGAGCTCGGATGTGGAAGTCGGCTTTTTCCCGGATTCCGCAGAAAAACTGACCGAACTATCGTCCAGCAAAGTGCCATTGAAAGCACGCCCGGTATCCAGCCCAAAGCGCATTCGCCCCTCTTTTCCCTTAGAGTGCGGGTTCTTATCGTCCTGATCCTCCCGTTTAGCCGGGCCCATCGGCACAGTGCTCTGGAACGCCCCCGCCAAATCCTTATTCACGGCGTCCAAGCCTGCGGCCTGGCTTTGATTGCGGACTAAGCGCTCGGATTCCTCGCTGATGGTCTTGGCGACCGCGCGGGTCGTCCCTTCATAGTGGAAGCCGCACGTGGCGCCCACGCTGAAACCCGCATGTCGACGCGCCTCCTTTTGGAAGAATTCCAGGATATCGGGAGTCGGCTCCTGGCAGACCGCATACAGGGCCTCATTGACCAGGGCCAGACTCAGTTCGGCTTCGACCGGGGCTCCCGTTTGGTCGGTGACCGAGATCTCCACCTGCCCCTTTTCGCCCGGGAGAAAGGCATCTTTGAGAGGCTTCACGCTCACCTTCAGCTCGCGTTCCACGGTGAACTCCTTGGCCGCGGTATGAAGAGCGCGCCCATCGATGGCCGCCACCGCCAGCCGGAAGTTAGGGAAAAGATCATTGCCGACCTTCATCGCCATGGGGTTGTCCCCCAAGTGCAAGTCGACGATCTGGTAGCGCAACACCGATTCGCCCTCGTAGGTCACCAGCGCGAGTCCCTTGGCCAACCGGGAATGAACCCGTGCCTTGGCTTCCGAACCCACCTTCAGGGTAGCCGCTTCGGCAAAAATCCGCAGCTTGTTGGCATCGTCACTGGCCGAAACCTCCACGGTGCATGCACTGCTGATGTCTTGCCCGAACCGATCGGTTCCCGTGGTGCGAATCCGGTACTGGCCGCCCTTGTCCATCGTGAGCGTGACCCGGGCCTTGCCCGATTCGGTGCGTGCCTGCGCTTCGGATACTTTGACCTCGGCTAGCGATTGGGCCTGGAATTCCTGCCATGGCAGCAAGGCGAGAATCTTCGCGGGCTTGGCTTGTTCGATCCGCAGGACAGTGACCTTCAACGGTTCGGAGACCGGTTTCCCATCGGCTCCATTGGTGGTCAGTTCCAGGTCGAAAGGTTCCCCTGCGATAACCACGGGCTGGCTCGGTTTGGAACCGATCTGGAAACCCAAGCGCGCCAGCGTCAGGCTTTCATCGGCCGAGACGTTCTCGCCTTCCAAAGCTGCGTGGAAAGCCAACCGCGTCCCTGGCGTCATCCCGGTGGTATCAAAACTGAGCTTCGCGCCGCCGTCCGCGTCCGTGGTGACCGTCTCGGTGCGGCCGTCCGGCAATGTGCAGCGCAAGACCCGGGCCGCGAGCGGTTCACCCCAATAAAAAGCCGCCTTGAGATTCGCCTCGATCTTTTCCCCACGGAAGTACACGCGGCGCGGGAACTCCATGGCTAAGCGGATCTTTTCCAATTTGAACTCCCGCACCTCAAACACGCCTTGGAAGCTCAGGGGCGCCTTGCCCTTGCGTTCCTGGAAGGCGGTCATCACGTATTGGCCGGGAGGCGCATCTGAAGGCAGCGCAAGCGTACTATCGAAGGTGCCGAATTTGCTCAGCGTCACGGATTGTTCGGAGAGCAAGCGGCCTTGGGGAGAGGTGAAGCTGACCCGGAAAGCAGTGTCTGCGGGCACCGAATAAGCCCCGTCGTGCACATCGCGCAGAATGCCACGCATCGCCACCGATTCGCCAGGCAGGTACGCAGGCCGGTCGGTGTAGAGATAACCTTTGGCCACCAATCCCGTTGAAAGCTGGAGCCCATCCAAGTTCAGGTTGAATGCCGCCGCATGTCCGTTCCCAAGAGCGAACACCCGTACATTGGCGAGGCTCTTGAGGGATTCGACCGAGGCCTTGAAGACTCCGTCCTTCCCGGTTCGGCCCGTGGCAGCTACCGCAGCGCCATCGCTGACCAAGAGTTCCACATTGGATGCAGGTTTTCCGGTGAGCATGTCTTGAACAAAGGCGAGCACCTCACGGCGGCTGGACTTGACGACCACCTCCAGATCCGAGCGCAATACGAGCACGGTCGATTCCAGGTCCTCGTCCCCCACCGTGACCACGTATGCGCCGGGCTCTTGGCCGCTGAAAGGGATTTCGATCTCCTGGCTCAGCGGCTTGTATTTCCCGTAACCGGCCGGCTTGAGCACCCAACTTTTGTCAGGCTGGATCAGCGACACGTCCAGGCTCTCCACCCCCACGATACTGTGCATCTTGCGGAAGTAGGCCTGCAGATCGATCCGGTACAGGCGCACTTCGGATTTTTCGATGTTCCGCGTCTTGAGCCGGACGACGGCTTTCTCGTTGGTGCGGAACGTACGCTCAGCGGAGAGCTCCAGGGACTTGCGCGTCAGTCGTGCGATAGACTCCTGTGCCTGGGACACACCCGAGTCCGCTGCCAATCGCTGATAGAGTTTCAATGCTTTTTCAAACTCCCCAAGTTTGTCCTCAAGGATCTGGCCGCTTTTGAGCAGGGCCGCGTTGGACTCAGCGCTCTGCGGATACTTGCTGGCTAGCTTGCTCCACTCATCGATGGCTTTCTGGTACGCGGACGTAATCTCCGCACCGGGCGCTTTGGCCGTTTCCAGTTCCAGCGCTTGGGCTTCAAACACCGCCCCAAAGAGATAGAGGATCCGGGGCGAGCGCGGGTCCAAAGGATGGGCGCGCAGGAAAAGCTCGAAACGTTGCCGGGCCAAGGTTTCATTCTTTTCGGTCAACGCATCCAGCCCCATCTGGAACTCGGCGTGGATCATCGCATTCTGGCTGTCCGACCACTCCGGCCCATTGGGAAATTCCTTGATGTAAGTCTGCCAGGTGGCGATGGCTTCCTCGTGCTTCTTTTGGCCTTCCAAGAGCTGGCCCACCCGATACACGGCTCGCATTTTCAAGCTCCCAAGCTGCACCGCGGGCGTGGCTCGGATTTCCTCGTCGTAGGCATTGGCGGAATCGCCTTCGGGAAGGGTGAAACCTCGACCTGCGATAAAGTCCCGGTATGCCGCGATGGCATCGTCCGTGCGGCCTGCGCTGGCGAACGCTTCGGCAACCAGCCAGGCAACACGCACGGCACGGCTGCCGGAAGGATGCGCGACGAGGTATTCACGGGCCGCTTGCAGGGCCTGCTCAAAGCCG
>JAYVTN010000387.1:0-2451 GCA_043788785.1 Spartobacteria bacterium
GTCGATGGCGTTCCGCGCGATGCTCTGGTCTATAGCCCGGAATCGGCCCTCTCGATCAATTCACCCATTGTCTTCGTCTTTCATGGACACGGGGGTTCATCCCTAAACGCTGCGCGCGCCTTTGCGCTCAACCGGCAATGGCCCGAGGCAATCTCCGTTTACATGCAGGGTCTGCCAACCCCAGGACTCCTCACCGATCCCGAAGAACGGAGGCGCGTTCTCCTATTTGTTATGGGAAACCCGGCCCGACGTTTTTGCGGCCTTCGCGCCGATTGCCGCAGCAACCCCAAGCGCTGCCTCCCTGAAGCCCAAACCCGCGCTGCACGTGGCCGGTGAAAACGATCCACTGGTCAAGTTCCGGTGGCAACAATCAACCATGGACGCGATTCGAAGGAACAACGGCTGCGAGGAGGTGGGGGTTTCATGGGAAAAAAACTGCACGCTCTATCCCTCCAAAACTGGAACCCCATTCGTGGCGTTCATCCATGCGGGTGGCCACGAGATACCACCGGCGGCCCCGGCTGCGATTGTGAAGTTCTTCAAGGAACACCCAGCCCAAGTGAAGTAAGTCCCCTGGGGCCACTGGAAGCGCGGGAGTTGCAATTTTTGAGGATGGTACTGAGATAGCCGTCCGAATGGATGAACCCAACGAATGGGGTTGGATAGAGCGCACTATCACCCAGCAGAGCACATGGAACCCACGATGGCGCGGCCAACACCGCCGTTGCCATGAGAGAAGGACCGGAGTATCGTTTGAGCATGAAGTTTTACGTCACCCTCGACCGCGACGAAGACGGAATGTGGATCGCTGAATGTCCTTCCATTCCCGGGTGTGTCAGCCAGGGCGAGACCCGAGAGGAGTCGCTGACAAATGTGCGGGAGGCTATCGCGCTGTGTTTGGAGGTCCGCGCCGAACGCGGGATGCCGCTCACCATGGAAACCGTGCAAGTGGAAATCTCGGTCTAAATGGGGGGCCAAGCTGCCGATCCTGAGCGGGCGGCAAATTGTTCGTGCGCTCACCCAAGACGGTTGGGAAATGGCCCGACAACGCGGCAGTCACATCATTATGGTCAAAGCGGGAAGCATGGCCACGCTCTCGGTTCCCGATCACAAAGAAGTCGCCAGAGGCACGCTGCGCAGCCTAATTGGTGATGCCGGACTGACCGTGGAAGAGTTTACCGGACTACTTGAATAAGGCCACGTCCTCCCTCGCAGTGGAGGCCTGGATTACCGCCCCCGTACAGTCTCGCGTGCGTCGGTGTTCGCCTTGGGCGCGGACGGTAGCCTAGTGCCATCCGACGGCTCCGGGTATAAAAACAGCGATTTCGGTTCAGGGCAAAAATGGACAGGATGGGCTGCGCCGAGGAGCCACCGGAGATTCGCAAATCGCCAGAGGCCAACCCTTGTGTCCCGACGCCCGGTTTTGCAATCACCCAATTCGGATGCCGTCATTCCATTGATCACCTTGCCAGGCCCCCGCCCCCTCCGGGCTCCGGGGCGGGTTTCCACCGGCAGCCCCGGCACCCATAGTGAAGTTCTTCAAGGAACACCTAGCCCAAGTGAAGTAAGTCCTGGGGCGCATCACGTCCATCTTTTGCCCTGTAACCAAAGAGTGAGAAGTCCCTTGTTTTAGACCCGGAACCGGCGGATGGCACTAGGCTACCGTTCGCGCCCATGGACGTATTTGGAATCCACTTCGGCACCGATTCGATCTGCAGAGAGACGCAACTCTCTCCATTTCCGCTCATACTCTAAGTAGTCCGATAATTGATCGCCTCTGTCCGTGTTGGCTCCCGGCCGGACGCCCTCCCGGATATCGACGTTTCAGCTTTCCGATTCTATCTTTGAGCATTTGCATACAGAGACCCATGGATAAACGTGCCTTGCTCAAAAAGCTCCTCGCCCTTTTCGACGCCGAACTGGCTTCTTACGCCAAGTCCGCCCGGGAAGCGCATGCCGAGGCAACCCATGAGCAAAACAAGGCGGAGAACAAGTATGACACGCGAGCGCTCGAAGCCTCCTACCTAGCCCGCGGACAAGCCCGGCAGATGGCCGAGACCGAACAAGCCCGCACGCATTTGGAAGCCCTCGATCTAAAGGCTTTCGGCCCGCAAGACCCGATCGACTTAGGCGCTCTCGTGACTCTGGAGGAAAATGGGTCCTCCAGTTTCTTCTTCATTGCCCCGCGAGGGGGCGGGACTGAAATCCGCCACAACCGCAAGACCATCCTGGTGCTCACTCCCCAGTCGCCCTTGGGCCGGCAACTCATTGGCAAATGCCAGGGCGACCGATTGACGCTGCAAATCACGTCCACCGCGAGTGCCTACCGGGTGTTAGCGGTTGAATGAGCTGCCTGATAGAGGTAGGGATGGAGCATTGATTTGCTCCACCCCCCCCTCCGAACCGGACGGGCGGATTTCCCGCATCCGGCTCTCCAGTTAGTGGTTTGCT
>JAYVTN010000388.1:0-14545 GCA_043788785.1 Spartobacteria bacterium
GTTGAGCACGGCTAATTTTACCGCAGAGGTGGCAGAGGAGCAGAGGTGGCAGAGAAGGGAGTGATCAGTCTTAAACCTTCCTTAATCTAGCGCCATTCAGGTCTGGTGGCAGCGCGTCTCGCTTGGCGTCATGCATCCGTTCGCACAGCTTCACAGGGACGGTAGTGCCCCGTGGACAGGTCTTGATGATATCTTCCCCCAATTTGCCAGACCCCACTTCGATGAAACTCTCGTCCATTGACTCCTTCGATAGAGCCTTCAGGGGCCGTCCCGTCTTTTGAGCTTCCCTGCGGCGGGCCTTGCCAACACGCCCCCGCTTCCACTTGAGCGGGTGTACCAAATGTGGTGCCAACAATTTCATGGGACAGAATCTCCAAGAGCTTACCCGCCAAGCGCTGCGACTCTCTGCCGATGACCGGGTAGTTCTAGCCGAGAGCCTTTTGCTGACTATCGACGAGACCCACGATCACGCCGTAGATGCGTCGGTGATCGCCCACTTGCAGCGCCGACTCGAAGACTTCCGCCAGGGCACAGTGGTCGGCATTCCGGGCGAACAAGCCTTGCAAGAAATCCGGCAGGCTCTCAAACGGATTTCGTGATTCTTCACCCCAAGGCCAAGCGCGAGTTTCTCGAAGCCGCCCTCGATTACGAGCGCCAGCAGACCGGCCTTGGTGATCGGTTCGTGGCTGCCGTTGATTCCGGTCTGCGCCAAATCGAGCGTAGTCCTCTGACTTGGAGGCGGATACGAGGAGACCTCCGTCGATTCTTGGTGAAAACATTTCCTTTCGGGATTGTCTACGCCGTAAAAGAGAGAGGACATACAAATCACCGACTCCCGGTCCACTCCCGACCGTCAACCAGAGGTTCCGGTTGTTATCCCAACTCGAAGCTCCGAAGGAACACGGACGCGTTTCTCAGAGGCCCAGCGAGCCCAAGACCGGAGCCAAGGAAATCGCATTCTTGAAAGACACGGTCGGAAAACCCAAATTGGAAAATTGGGCCAGCTTGGATTCGCGAACAATGAGCAACAGGCGCTCGCTCTTGAATTGCGCCAGAGTGCGGTATTTTTTAGTAAAATATTCTGGAGTCCAAAAGCCTATGATTTCGACTAGGACGGTCATTCCAGAGTCATGACGAAGCACGAAGTCTGGAAAGAAAACATGCTGGTGCTTGATAAGCAGGTGGCTCTCCCGTTCCAAATGCCAGCCCGAGCGCGGCTCACGGCCCCACTTTCGGGCAAACGCGCATTCCAGATTCGAATCGAATTCCTGAGGCGGCGGGCTTCGGCCTTGCAATCCGTCACCGGGATCCAGCGAGAGTTGGAAATTTCCCAGGGTCGGGTGCTGGATATCGGCAACCAAACTCCATCCGGTGCAGGAAAGCAGGCCGGGCAAGAACTTCGCGATGCAAGTGCCATAACGGCGGGTGTGAGCCAGAACAGAGGCGGGGCCATCCAAGGTGATGTCATACGAGCCATCGGGATCGCGCCTGATCGTGTGCATGAGCCGGGCAAGTTTAGCTAACCTTAAAATCGCTTTGAGATGGATGGTGGCATGAATGCGCAGTTGGGTGGCGTCGAAAAGCGCGACCTGAAATTGAGCCACGTTATAACGGGACAAAAGCGAACGGGCATTGGGATAAGCGTCAGAATCGAAGCTCATAAGGCGGTTAAAACTAGGCATATCATCGAATAGATGGGCTTCAATCCGCGTCCGTGAGAGGCCCACCGCCTTCGTGATGGCGGCCATCACTTCCGCCTCACTATGACCCACTCGGCCGCTTTCGCCGTGCCTGATCAATGGGTGCAATCGCCCGGCCGCCAAAAACACCGCACTTCGGAATTTCGCCGAATGGCCCCCCTTCGAAAACACAGATTTTTCGTCCAACAATTTGCAGAAGGCACCAATGCGTCGTGGATGACATTCCGGATCTTCAGCAAAAGCCGCATCGATAGCCCGATGGAGATCCCCCCGGCGCAGGCCATAACCATTACGATAGATGCCCAGCATCTGCTCTGCATAAGGAAGGTAATGCGCATGCGTGCGCTGCCTCAAGCAATCGGGCTCAATGGTCCGCGTGCAAAAATTGAGCGTCGCAACGGCGTGTTCCCTCGTAAGCATCGGTTCTCCTGCGGATTTGCGAGCGACGCACCTCGCCCGTTCTTGCGCAAACCACCTCATACAAAATCGCTCGTCGCCCCTGACACGGACGCAAAATCCGTCCGAGCCGTTGTTTGGCTTGGCGGCGGGAAGCTTGCCCTCCAAGCACCACTGCCACTTTGGCCGCAGGCAGATCGACTCCTTCATCGAGGACCCGGTTGACTACCATCGCGGGATAGTCTCCCGCCTCAAACCGACGCAAGATTTCCGCCCGCTCAGATTTTTGAGAAAACGAGAGCAGAGCTGGGATGAGGAATTGCAGTGAGATGTCGCACGCCATTTGATTGGACCCCACAAAAACCAGCGTGGGCACCCGGGGATGCAACTGGAAGATATCTTCCAATATCCGGAGTTTCTCATGTGCGCGATTCTCGATTGAGGTGCGCAGATGGTAAGCACGCAAAGCCTCACGGGCGGGGCCGCTTATCGCTGAGGAAGCGCACATTTGAGCCCAGTCGAAGCGTTTTCCCGTCTTTACCCAGTTTTCGCGGAAGGTTCGCATGATCTCAAGACAACGATCATATCGCGCTTGTTCGTCTTTGGAGAGGAATATGGGAATCCGGAAGACATCATAGTCGGCAAGATGGACGCCGCGAGCGGCCGAAAGTGGCATGCAATAGCGGATAGGGCCGATCAAATCGACCAGTTCGGCTTGCCTTGGCTCGGAGCACTCGGGGGTAGCAGTCAGTCCGAGTCGCCACGGGGCGCAACTCATCCGTGCGGCATCCCCCAGCACTGGGCCCGGCAGGTGATGACATTCATCAAAGACGAGCAGCTTAAATCGGTCGCCCAAGCGTTCCATATGGATAGCCGCGCTGGCATAGGTTGTGCAGGTGATTTCCCGCAGATCCCTGACTCGATCGCCTAGCAGTCCCGCCTCATAGCCCAACCCGGCCTGGATCCGCCGGTGCCACTGATACATCAAATCCCGCACAGGAGCGACAATGAGCGTCGAAACTTTACTTCGGGCTATCAGCGAAAGAGCCACTTCGGTTTTGCCTGTGCCCGTGGGCAAAACGATGATGCCCCGGCGTGTGCTCCACCATGCCGCTTGCGCCTCCTTTTGGTAATCTCGGAGTTCAGGCAAAGCGGTGTTAAGCAGCCGGAGATCGAACCAGCGCCCAACCCCATCCGTGTATCGTGAAGGCAAACGCCAATAGTTGCTGGCCATCGTTACCCAGCGCCCCGTCCTTGGGTCAAAGGACCAGAAATCAGGCTGCTCTGAAACGCCCCCGCACCAGCTTAGCACTCCCCGTTCAAATCGAACCTCCCCCATGAGTATCCCTACCACACGCCGCCTCCTACCTCAATGAGGGTTCTCAACCCGAATGGTTCTCCCCTGACATCACGCCGACGGCCGATAGCAGGGGGTTTCATCCGGCGTCCAGGTTACAGAGGCTCAAGGATTCCATCCCGCTCAGCAGCGAGGCGGGCTGCTCAATCAAATGGATTGAGCAGCTTGATTCCGGTATTGAGGGAATCGCGGATATTTCGCGTCACTAACGTCAAACTTCATCCACGGAGCAACAAAAGTCAGTCCGCTCCCATGCTTCCGGCTCTCAGGATTGTTTGGCGAGCGAATACCCAGATGATTCTCGCTTTTAAACAGAAGTTTTTGAATTGCGAAAAACAGTGCAATGCAAATCAAAGCGAGAATCCAAAAGCGTTCTCGCAGGCAGAAACAAAGTCCCAACAAAGGCACAGATAAGGAAGTAAGCTGTAAAATCGACAGTACCAACCAACCCGCCAAACGCTTCATACTTGGTGGTTTTGAAAATAACCTACCAAGGATCCTATCATGCGTGCCCGTGCCGGCTTCACGCTACGCCCAGCAACTCGGCCACTTGTCCGGCAACGTCCCCGGTTCGCATCAAGGACTCACCGACCAAGATGGCGTTACAACCCGCCGAGAACACACGCTGCGAATCCGCTTGGGTCTTCAACCCGCTCTCGCTGACTAGAATGATCCCTTCGGGCACTTCCTCGCTGACGATCTCCGTCGTGGCCAGATCCACCTCAAATGTCGTCAGGTTCCGGTTGTTTACCCCGATGATCTTCGCCCCGATATCCAAGGCCCGCTCCAACTCTTCCAGGGAATGGACCTCCACGAGCACCTCCATCTGGCAAAGCTCTGCGCATTTATAAAGCGCCTCCAACCGTTCCTGCTCCAAGGCTGCCACGATCAGGAGCACCGCGTCAGCGCCGGCCACACACGCTTCATAGACCTGGACTTCATGGATGATGAAATCCTTGCGCAGGCACGGCAGCGAAATCGCCGCCCGGATCTCGGTCAGATAATCGAGGTGGCCCTTGAAGAACTCTTCATCGGTTAACACAGAGACCGCGTGCGCTCCGGCAGCCTCATACGCTTGGGCAATTGCAACCGGATCGAAGTTCCCGGCAATGATCCCTGCCGACGGCGACGCCTTCTTGACCTCCGCGATCAGCCCCAAGGCGTCCGGGCCACGATCAATTGCGATGGTAAAACTCCGGAAATCGTCGCGCTGCAAAGCTGCTGCCCGCAACTCCTCCATTCTGGGCAAGAGCTTGGCGACTTCGGTCTGTTTTACTTCAAGTATCTTTTGGAGCCGGTTCATTCGGGGGAGCACAATGCCCGGCACGGAAATAACCCGCAAGCCCAACGCTTGACTGGATCCAGCGGGGTTCAGGAAAGTTCAGATCCCGCCCGAGTACAACAACCTCAAGGCGAACACCTCAATACTGGGAAAAACATACCGGAATCCCTGGAACGCGATGAGCAATCCCACCAAGCGAGCCGAAGGATTCCAGAGCAATTCCTGATACTGCGCAGCCATGCGCGGACTCAGCACCAGCAATGGCAGACAGCTACCGT
Organism: Spartobacteria bacterium; assembly: GCA_043788785.1. Lineage (GTDB taxonomy): Bacteria > Verrucomicrobiota > Verrucomicrobiia > Chthoniobacterales > Chthoniobacteraceae > CAIURC01. The sequence continues at coordinate 5,014 of JAYVTN010000388.1, forward strand.
CAAAAGGGGGCAACGGCAGGAGATTGAAACTGAACAGGAGCAGGTTCATCGAAAACACCACGCTCACAATCATGGCGGCGAACGCGGAAAACCCGCTTCCTGTACCGTCAACGAGCGAAGACATGCCGAGGGAATCAGGCAACTCGAAGTACCCGGTGCTCAGCGCCACCCGCATAACTACTGCGGCGATGAGCACCAGCGCTAGGTTCGCAGCCGGCCCTGCCAAGGCCATCACGGCCGCGCGTCGCGGATACTGGCTTGCCCAGCGCGGATTGTACGGCGCGCTGGCCCACCCAAACATCTGGTGGGTCATGAAAAAAGAGAGCAAAGGCACCACCACCATTCCGAATGGCTCCCTGCGAACGTGCGGAATAGGGTCCAAGGAGACCTGCCCACCTTCATAGGCGGTGCTGTCCCCAAGCTTTTGGGCACTCCACGCATGACCAGCCTCGTGGCACACTGTGGAGTACACAAACACCACGTACCAAATTAGCCCCTGGAGCAAATCATTGTGCGACATTGCCTTTCCTTCTAAGCCATCCGGGAGCTTATCCCAAAGCCAATTCCCTCGTCTCAAGGCTGGACGCAGGGATTTTCAAGCTCAGAGCGCGTGAATGAGATAGTAGACTCCGCACGCGGAAATGACCATCGACCCGTACCTTAGAACTGCGGGCCGGAACCCCCCAGCCGATCGGCTTTGTCCGAACCGAAGCGTCCCAAAAAGCGGCAATACCACCGTCATATGGCCGATCTCCACGCCGAGGCTGAAGGCCGCAATGGCCAGCCCCAATCCGAGACCCGGCAGCCCTTTCATTGCGTCCAGCAAGCCTCCGGCAAAACCCATTCCATGGATAAGACCAAAGCCAAATGCCACAAATAGCCGGATTCGTGACTGCGTGCGTTCGGGCCAAAAGATGTTTTCCAGCGCCACGAACACGATGCTTGCAGCAATCACTGGCTCGACGAACCAAGTCGGCAACCGCACCAGGTCCAGGGCTGCCAACGTGAGCGTGATCGTATGGGCCAGGGTGAAGGCTGCGATGACTTTGGCCATCTCCCAAAGGCTGAGCGTTGCTAGAACCAGCGCGCTCACAAAGAGCAGGTGATCATACCCGGTGAGAATATGCATGATTCCATCTGCCACGTACTCGCGCAGCCTGCGGAAGGAAGATCCCAGCGACCCGGACGCAGGCTCCCTCAGCGCACCGGAAATATTGAACTCCGACCCAGTACGCAGCAACCCGCTTTCAACCACCTCCGAGCCCGCTCGCTTAATCCGCATGATGTAATTGATCTCCCAAGCTTGACCCGGCGCATAAGCGAACTCAGATAAGGTCCGCTGGGAGATGCCCAGTTCTCCCGTGCCCGCGTACGGGTACTCCAATTCGACTTGGAACCGCGTGCTTTCATCGTCCCCAAAAGCCTTGGGGGGAGTCGTACCCACGACCCGCCCGCCAAGGGGCTGTCCGCCGGCAGTGAGCCGGATGTGCTCGAAGACATATCGCCCATGGTTGGCCATCGCAGCAGATACAGCGCTCGCATCAGAACCCGCTCCAGACGGGAGCCCTTGGGCCACGCACACTTCGCGGACCGTCACATCTACAGCGACATGCACCCGGCCGGGCTCGACCATCACCCACATCGCATTCTGAACCAAAGGATGCGCAAAGGCCCGATCCGGATTCAGTCCCAGCCAAAGCACCAACGAGAAGAGGATTGATAGTTTAGCAGCCATTGGAAGCGGCGCATGTTAGCACAAGCACTTCACGGCGGAAGTCCAAGGTTGCAAGCCTTGCGCCCGTTGCCCACAAGAGCGCGATGGTTCCCCGCCCATCTCTCCGGTTCCTCCCGTACGTTCTCTGTATCCTTCTATGGGGCCCGCCCGTGCTTTAGGCCCAGCAAGCCAAGCCGGCGCTCCGCTAAACGATCTCTTTCGAATCCCGTGGCCCAAAAACCGAATCGGCGTGGCAGAAGAACGAGAGCCCTTGAACCTTCATACTTCAACCTTCATCCTTCGATGTCTCTACCGCGCCACGATCCCCAAATAGTTGCGCACCTCTTTGCCCTCACGCTGGTAGAACTCTGGGCTGCCCGCCACCCATAGCCCAGTCGATGAGCCCCCGTCGAGATTGAGCGCACGCACCACACGGTGGTCGCCCACAATCCCTGGCGTGACCAGGATTTGAGCCATCTCCGCCAATGTCGCCGACCGGCAGATCATCAAGCCCGCGCGCCCGCCATCGTCCACGAATACAAGGGTCCGTGCCGCGGAGCGACTCGCTTCCAACCCGGCAACCGGCACTCCGCGATCCACCAGGAAAGGCCCCGCTTGTAATGCATGGGTTATCGCAGAAGACGCCTTGAACTCTCCAGGCCGCTGCAAAGACACGCCCTTCGCAGTTACCACAACCATTCCGCTCAAGAGCTTTGCACGCTCGATCCCGTGAATCAACGTGCCTTGCCGGATCACCAGTCCCAGCGGGGTACGGTCCGCATGGAAATAGCCCCCATTAACAGCCGCCGCGACCCCGCGTTTCCGGGCCGCGGTTCCCAGCGTGAAATCCCCGGAGGGATTGTCCAGTACGGCAAAGGAATGGGTCTTGGGTGAAAAGCTCACGACATAAGCATCCACCGTCCAATCACCTCCGGTAAGTTTCCGGTGCGAGAACGAAATCCCTTCAGGCGCGCCTAAAGGCTCGCTGCCAACCACCTCCCAAGCTGCCTCTATGCGCGCAGCGACCAGGAACAGTAGCACCAATAAAAGACGCAATCGGCTCATGGCTGGCACTCTCTGCAAAATCTAAGCCGCTGCAAACGTAAACGCCTCTGCGCCCGTCTATGATTGAAAATTAAAACGCTTCGGGCAGAAGGCCACATAAGCGCTAACTTGGAGGCGACTTTAACAGGCTAAAGCCTGAACTCCGAACCCCGGAGCGGTCCGATCCGACGGTTCGGAGTTCAGGCTTTAGCATGCACCCCGCCGCCAAGTTGGCGGTTCAGAAGAATTCGACGCATTTTCATTCAACCTTCATCAGCGTTTCATGGACCCAACCGAGGGTGGCTCCATGAAAACCCCATTCCTTGTGGCCGCCAGCGTCGCGCTCCTACGCACCTCGGCGCATGCTGCTCCAGCGGATCCCGTCCCTCCCGAGCCGCCTTCTCTTGCCAGGGCCTATGTCACAATCCCGTACTCCGAAGTGCGCGCCTTGTGGGAAGCCGCACAAACCCAGAAGTCCGGATCCCAATACCCATCGCCCGCGCCCATTCCGAGCATCGTTAAAAGTGCCCAGTGTGAATTGCGGCTTGGAGAAGCGGCCAGCATGTTAAGCGCTCAATTCGAAGTCGACTCCCTGACTCCCGAGTGGCAGACCGTCCTCCTGCTCGACGGTCCAGATGTCCACTTGGAAACTTCGGATGCTGGCCAGCGTAGTATCATTTTCCATGAGGGATATCGGTTACTGACCAATCAACCAGGAAAGATTAACGTCACCCTCCAACTACGGATGGCCGGCATGAAGGGCGCCAGCACCTCTGATTCCTTAAACTTGGAGTTCGGCCGAGCCACGACCAAGCGGTTGCGGATCACGGGAATCCCGGCAGGTTTGGAAGCTCGGGTCAACGGGAAGCCCTCCACAGACATCAATTAGGGCAGCGCCCTTTTTTATCTCCCGGCCGAAGCCGGGCCCGCACGGGTCTCCCTGACGCCGCCACAGGTTGAAAAGCCCGTAGAACCAAGCCATTGGGAGGTCCAATCCCAAGTGCTGGCCCGCTACTCCGAAGGCAGGCTCCAGTTCCAGAGCCGCCTGTTCACCCACACGGACACCGGCGCTGGCACGGACTTGAGCCTGCAATTGCCCGCGGGTGCCGCTGCGGTGAGCGTGTCCGGCGAGGACGTTGCCAATTGGAAGATTGTGAGAACCGATGCCAAACCGAGATTGCTGGAAGTGCACTGGAAAACAGCCGACATCCTGGACCGTCAAGTGATGGTGGCCTACACCATGCCACAATCCCCGTTGGCAACCGAATGGCAACTCCAGGCACTGGTGCCGCCCGGAGCGCCAGCCTCCAAACACCTCTATGCCATCGTTCCCAGCGAAGGTTTGGAACTGGCCGGTGAAGGCCTGCGCAACTCGTTAGCCGCCCAGCAGCTTCCTGAATGGATGCGCTCGGAAATCGGCAGCACCGCTTTCAGCACTGCGGAGGCAGGTCCACAGCTGACGGTCCAAACCCATTGGCTCCCGGTTGTCCAGAGCGCCGAAGCGGTGATCACCGCTGCCACCTCACTCCTGCGATTAGTACCGGACGGCTCGATGCAAACCGAATGCACTTTCGCCATCCGCCACCAGACCCCGATGGCATGGAAGCTGGATCTTCCAGCCGATGTGGAACTGCTCTCCTGCATGCTCGATGGCAAGCCAGCCCGGCCTGTTCAACGGTCGGCCAATCTTATTGAGTTCAGCCTCCCCACCCCCGCGGCCACCGCCAAGGGCATTAGCACAATCACATTGATGTATGCGGCCAAACACGCCGCCCTGGATCCTGTCTCCGGCCGGGTCGCGCTCGAGCTCCCCAGCACCGCGCTGTTCATCGAACGACTTCAGTGGGCCGTCAATTTCCCGGACCTCTTCGAAGTCACGGCAATCGAAGGCAATGTCGCCTTGGGCCCCGACACAGACGCCAAAAGCGCGGATTCCGGCAACCTGATCCAGTTACGCAAGGACCTCTGCCGTGGGGAACGCCCCAACGTGGAACTCTTCTACCAACGCCGCGCCCCGAACCAATAAGCCTGCCAACGACAACTTCAACCCATATCCGTATGTCTATAAAACGTTTAGTCGCTATCTGTATCATCGTCGCATTCACGACGCTCGCCTGGTTCATTCTCGGCGGCGCCCTCACCTTCCGCTCGGATTCCAGCGAGAGCCGGCTCTCCCCGGAAGTGGCCAAGAACTGGGGACCCCCGCTCACCCAGGAGCATCCCACGCTCTTCTACGAGGCCCCCACTAGCGCACGCACACGCCGCGAGATCCAACCCGAACGCAGCGATCTCTCCGTGCGCCTCACCTACGAACCCAACCATAAAGGCCTCCTCTGGTACCGGACCTTCTTCGCCGATTTCAAAGCCGAGTATCTCATCAAGAATCCCACTCCAATTTCCCAGACCATCTATGCCGTCTTTAAATTCCCTTCCGCCGATGCCCGATATGACAAGTTCTCCCTGGCTTTCGGCGACAAGCTCTCGGACAAGGCGCCCTCCAATGGCGAACTCCGCGAATCTCATGTCCTCGCACCGGGACAGGAGCTTCCTCTCAAAATCACTTACCGGGCCGCAGGCACCAACTCCTGGATTTATAATTTTTCCAAGGCGCGCCGGATCCAGAACCTGCATTTGGAAATGCAGACCAACTTCGCCAAGGTCAACATGCCACCCGGGGCCGAATCGCCGACAACGAGGCGCACCCTGCAAAACGGCTGGGAAGGCCATTGGGACTACACGGACGTGCTGGGCGCCAATGCTTTTGGAAGGACAAATCGACGACGCGGGGACACTCAACACTGACGTCGTGCGCAAGACATTCGACACGGCGCACAATCGCCAATTCAGCGCGCGTATCTACAACCTCACCAAAACGGATCTCAGCACCAACATCTACGTCACGGACCGGAACGGCTTGGTCCTCTACGATTCCAATGGCGGCGCTGCCGAGGGCCTCTCTTATGCCGACAGGCGCGACGTGCAACGAACCCTTTCAGGCCTTTACGGCGCACGCTCGACGCGCACCAACGAGGCGGATGACCGCTCCTCCATTATGTTTGTCGGCGCCGCACTCCGTCACCAGGGCCGCATTGTGGGCATGCTGAGCGTTTCCAAACCCCAACGCAGCATGTTCGCGTTTGTCGAAGAAACCCGTGCACGCATCCAGACCACCAGCTTCTTCTTCTTCTCCCTGGTGGCTTGCGGCGCCTTGCTGGTGGCCGTTGTGTTTGCACGTCCCATCCGGCAGCTCACCGACTACGCCCGCGCCATCGCCCGCGGCCAGCGCACCCGACTCCCCCGTTTCGGCGCACCGGAACTGCGCACCTTAGCCAATGCGTTCGAGGAGATGCGCGATGCTTTGGAAAACCGCAAATACGTCGAGAGCTATGTCCAAAGCCTGACTCACGAAATGAAGAGCCCTGTAGCGGCCATTCGCGGCGCTGCCGAGCTTCTCGGTGAGGAAATGCCTCTCCAGACCAGGAAAAAATTCGTTGGAAACATTCAAGCCGAATCCACGCGGCTCCAAAAAATCATCGATCGGCTACTAGCGCTTGCAGCAATTGAAAGCCGCAAGACCCTCGAGCAACCCGAGCCGGTGTCTCTCGCGGAATTTGTCCGGAGCGTTGGGGCCCAGATGCAACCGGCTGCCGAAGCGCGTCAATTGCGGTTACTGGTCCAAATCGCCAGCGACCCCGTGGTCCAAGGCGAGCCGTTCCTGCTGGAGATTGCGCTTACCAATCTGATCCAGAACGCGATCGAATTCTCCAACTCCGGGGGCACAATCACCATGGCGCTGCAAACCGACAACCATAACCGCCGCGCACTCCTGACCATTTCCGATCAAGGATGCGGGATCCCGGAGTTCGCGTTGGAGCGCATCTTCGAGCGTTTCTACTCGCTTCAACACCCCTCGACCGGACGCAAGAGCTCCGGGCTGGGCTTGTGCTTTGTGCGGGAAGCAGCCGAGCTCCACGGCGGCCAGATCACCATCGTCAACCGGACTGGCGAACCCGGCGTCCAAGCCACGCTGAACCTCCCACTGGCTCCCTAGCGACCCTTGCGCCCGTCGTCTCTCGGGCATGCCGCTCGTTTCCCCATGGCTCCTTGGTCCCCCGCCACCCTTTCATACTTCATAATTCGCTTTTGCCGTCCGCCGATGTACCAGTTGTTCTGTAATTTTCAAAGTTTGGGATTTTTGGGCGGCGGCCGGACCGTAGCGGAGGCCGACGCCCAAAAGGGCCGATTTGCTGGCCGCTGCATTGCGCATGGAGAAAAACGTCGGCCGTCCCGCCAGAAGTCCCTTTTTCAACAACAAAAGGCGGCGCAAAGAGACACGGTCAATTCAGGGCCCTTCGACAATGCGTGCGAGGTTGGCCGAAATGGTAGGATCGAGATCGGCTCCCATCAGCCCAAGCCGCCGGGCAGGTATTTCGCGTGTGATAGGCGCGGACGGCCTGTGAAGAAAACCGAAGTTCCGTACGGTTCGAATACCTCCACGGACCACCGCCACAAAGGGGGAAGCGTCCCAGGACGGGGGACAGCTTGGCATCATCCCATTTCAGGGCTGGCCAGCCAGGCAATCGGGAATGTCGGGCTTATTCTCCCCACATCGCACGGAGCCAAAACGGTTGCCTGTGGCGAGAAACCGAGCGCTGGTGCTTCAGAATGGCACCCGCGACGGTGATATCACGAAGCTTCGGACAGACGAAGCTCCCGGGTCTCTAGACCGAGCCCTTCAGGCACTTATCCCGGAATCGAAGCTTTATTATCGCTCCCCCCGCCAATGTCCCACCTGTTCTAACACTGTAGAAGGACAATTCCTGGTTTTGCCGTTGGCAGGTCTGCATGCTTGTCTGGCATTAAGTCGGTTGTGCGCTTGCGCCGCGTTCCCCGAGCGCTCTTACTTCATCCCGTTGACACCCACCTCTACCAAATTCTCAGCCCACACACTCAAAAGCTTTCTCAACGTTCTATCATCCCGAGGAGTCAGCAGCTTCCAGATCACACTCCCGATAGCCGTGATCTGTCGCGTAGCAACCAAGCCCGTTCATTTGTATGCACACATCTCCTCACAATTCCGGCCTCCGGGACAACCACTCCAGAGGAACGGTCGCCGATTTCCTGCGGGCGAAAACCGTAACGGGGTCTAAGCTCTCCATCGTTTCGGCCTATTTCACGATTTACGCCTACGATGCGCTGAAGGAGGACCTAGAGAACATCGAACACCTGAACTTCCTGTTCGGCGAACCGTCCTTCGTCAATCGACTGGATCCGAGTAAGACCGAGAAAAAGGCGTTCATCATGGACGCAGCCGGGTTGGAACTGGCGAACAAGCTCCAGCAGAAGCGTGTCGCCAAGGAGTGTGCGGATTGGATCGAGCGAAAGGTGGACATCAGGACCATCAAGCAATCGAACCTTCTCCACGGCAAAATGTATCACGTCGCCAACGGCGGGGTGGAGGACGCCATTCTCGGCAGCTCAAACTTCACTGTGCGCGGCCTCGGGCTGGGGGCTTCCGGGAACAACATGGAGTTGAACTTGATCGTGGATGGCAACCGCGACCGGCAGGAACTCAAGCAGTGGTTCGATGAGCTGTGGGCCAACGACACTCTGGTAAAAGACGTCAAGCAGGATGTCCTCAACTACCTCAAGCAGCTCTACGAAAACCACACGCCCGAATTCATCTACTACAAAACCCTCTACCACCTCTTCGAGAAGTTCCTTGGCGATGCGGGCAAGACGGACGCGGACCTCGGCAAGACCACCCTGTTCGAGACCGAGGTCTGGAAGGGTCTGTTCGAGTTCCAGAAGGACGGGGCAAAGGGTGCCATCAACAAAATACTTCGGCACAATGGCTGCATCATCGCTGACAGTGTAGGGTTGGGGAAAACCTACGAAGCCCTTGCGGTTATGAAGTACTTCGAACTAAAGAACGAGCGAGTCCTCGTTCTCTGCCCGAAAAAGCTGCGCGACAACTGGACCGTGTACCGTTCCAACAGCCTGCTCAATCCGTTCGTCGATGACCGCTTCCGTTACGATGTGCTCTCCCACACTGACCTGAGCCGCGAAACCGGCTACGCGGGGGACATCAATCTTGCGACGCTAAATTGGGGCAACTATGACCTTATCGTCATTGATGAGTCGCACAACTTCCGCAACAACACTCCCGGGAAGCGCGATGACGAGGGAAACATTATTCGTAAGAGCCGCTACCAGCGCCTCATGGACGATATTGTTAAGGCAGGAGTCCGCACAAAAGTCCTTCTCCTCTCCGCAACCCCGGTCAACAACGATCTAAAAGACCTCCGTAATCAGCTCTATTTCCTCACTGAAAACAAAGACGACGCCTTTGCCGAGTCGATCGGCGTGGTAAGCCTCAAGGAAACCCTTACCAGCGCCCAAAAAGTTTTCACGCAGTGGGCCAAAAAACAAACGACCGAGCGCAAGACGGGCGAACTGCTTGAGAAACTCAGCGCCTCGTTCTTTAAGCTCCTCGATGAGCTGACAATCGCGCGGTCGCGCAAACACATCCAGAAATACTATAAGGCGACCATTGCGCAGCTCGGCGGTTTTCCGAAGCGCGAGAAACCGATCTCGATATATCCCGAGATCGACTTGCGCGGGCGCTTTCTTTCATACGACAAGCTTAATGACGAGATCGCGGGCTATAAACTCGCGCTTTTCAACCCCTCGCGATTCGTTCTGCCAAACCACAAGACGGACTATGAACGGATCGGGGCGTTTCCATTCTCTCAAGCCGACCGGGAACACTTC
>JAYVTN010000389.1:0-2929 GCA_043788785.1 Spartobacteria bacterium
TGATGCCCCGTTGGGGCGAATAGGCCCACGGCCTGATTCCCACCTGCCAACGGTCCGACTTGGGAAGGCCAAAGGCCTGGTCTATCCCCAGCCCAGGGCAACGGCCGGACTTGGGAAGGCCAAAGGCCTGGTCTATCCCCAGCCCAGGGCAACGCCCTGGGATTCGGCGCCACCCACGGCCAAGCCCTGAAGGGGCGCCCTAATTTCCCTCTGGGGTGAACACCGTTTACTCGCTTCGCGGGCGCATCCCTAGCGTGATCCGCGTCGCGATGGCTCCGGCAATCGGCACCAGCCATGTGAGCATCAGCCACATGGGTAATTGAAAATCATCCCGGTGTCGGCGGATGCAATAGATGGTGGTGGTGATCGGCAGCACAATAGCGAGCACTGTTACCACCAGGCCCAGAACTTGGACTATCCCTGATGACCATGTGAGCCCTGTATTGCCGACAATCCGATGCAAGTGGTGAAGAAAATTCATGGAGTCAGGGGGCGTGGGTGAGGTCTCGTTGGCAACCGGAGAGTTCGCATCCAAGCACTTGCGGTTGTCCGTGTCGATGCCCGAACACGGGGCTCGCGGTGGTCACTATGGATCCATGGGTTGATCCGCAGATGACATCACAGATGCACGCAGATTTGATACAGGAAGGCGGTATTCAAGGCGTGGGAGTGCAGCCAGTCCCGCCCCATCATCTGCGTCAATCTGTGCATCTGCGGATTCTCGGCCTAAAAAGAGAAAGTCGAAGGCGCACGATTGCGCCTTCGACTTTCAAAAACCGATTGGAGTGGGTCCGCTTAACCGCCGATCTTCTGCGCCGAACGTTTGCGCGCGCCTGCATCGAGGATCTTCTTGCGCAAACGCAAGCTCTTGGGCGTGGCTTCCACGTACTCATCTGGTGCGATGTATTCCAAGGAACGCTCCAAGGTCATCACCAGGGGTGGGGCCAAGGAAATCCCTTTGCCATCACCCGAAGAACGCATGTTGCTGAGCTTCTTGGCACGGCACGGATTCACTGGCATATCGTCGGGACGTGCGTTTTCGCCAATGATCATGCCCTCATATACCTCGGCTTGTGGAGCGATGAAAAGCCGGCCGCGTTCCTGGATGGTTTCCAAGGAATAAGAGGTGCTGATGCCGCCTTCCATGGCCACAAGCACCCCGTTGTTGCGGGTAGGGATTTCGCCCTTGTGGGGAGCGTATTCCTTGAAGATGTGGGACATGATGCCGTGCCCTTTGGTGGCGTTGACCAAATCAGTTTCAAAGCCGATGAGGCCCCGTGTGGGGATTACCGCCTGGACCATCACCGTGTGGGGTTGGTGGTCCATGCTGATGATGTCCGCTTTACGGCCTGCCAGGGATTGGAGGATGTCGCCCAAATTCTCATGCGGCACGTCCACGTAGAGGTTCTCCATCGGTTCGAGCAATGTGTTGTGCTCGTCGCGTTGGTAGATGACCTCGGGCCGGCTCACCAGCAACTCGAAGCCTTCCCGGCGCATCTGCTCGACGATGATGGCGATCTGCATTTCGCCCCGGGCTTGGATCTCGAAGTGACCCGCGATATCGGTATCGGCGAAGATGATGGACACGTTGGTACGGGTCTCGCGCACCAACCGCTCCCGGATCTGGCGGGCCGTCAGCAATTTGCCCTCACGCCCGGCCAATGGCCCGTCGTTGATACAAATCTTCATGGTGATCGTGGGCGGATCGATGTCCACGAATGGCAACGGCAACCGCTCCTCGGTATCGGTGATGGTTTCTCCGATGTACGCATCTTCAAAACCGCAGAGGCCGACGATGTCGCCTTCGCTCGCGTTTTTGAGTTCGATCTTTAAGAGGCCTTGGTGGCCGAAGAGGGCTGTGATGCTGGCACGCTCGCGCCGTCCATCCTTGGCGATCCGTACGACCGTATCACCCACGCGCACACGGCCACTGATAATGCGGCCGTAGGCGATTCGGCCCAGGTAGTCGGAGTAATCCAGGTTGGAAATCAACATCTGGAAGTACGCCACATCCGATTTCGCCGGGGCCGGGATGTGCTCGATGATGGCCTCGAAAAGCGGCTCCATCGTCTCGCTCTTGTCATGGATCTCACGCATGGCATACCCGTCCCGGGCGCTGCCGTAGATTACCGGGAAATCGAGCTGCAAGTCAGTGGCATTGAGCTCCATGAAGAGTTCGAACACCATGTCCAAGACCTTGTGCGGCCGGGAGTTCTCGCGATCAATCTTGTTGATGACCACGATGGGTTTGGCACCCGCTTCCAAGGCTTTCTTGAGCACGAACTTGGTTTGGGCTTGGGGGCCGTCATAGGCATCCACGACCAGCAGCACGCCATCGACCATCTTCATGATACGCTCAACCTCGCCACCGAAGTCGGCGTGGCCCGGAGTGTCCACGATGTTGATGTGGTAATCTCTCCAGCGGAAGGCCGCGTTCTTGGCGCGGATTGTAATGCCTTTCTCGCGTTCAAGGTCCATGGAATCCATGATCCGGATCTCCGAGGATTTGGCTTCGTTAGCCCGAAAAGTACCCGATTGCTTAAGCAACTGGTCGACTAGGGTGGTTTTACCATGATCGACGTGCGCGATGATGGCGATGTTGCGGATATGTTCCATGTCTATGTAAGTTGCCGGTTGCAAAATGGGCGCGGAATATGGTGGGGATCCCTTGAAGTGGAAAGGGGAAACTCGAAAATCGGAAATAGGAGCGGGTTCCCCGGCCGTTTTTCCCCCACAAACACGGGGCGAAACAAGTATGAAGTGTGAAGTATGAAGTATGAAGTATGAAGTATGAACCGGCCCGGTCTGGAAGGCCAACGGCCTGGTCTATCCCCAGCCCAGGGCAACGCCCCATAAGCGCTAACCCCCCGGGACTGAGATTAGGCCGCCCTGGCAGGGCTTCGCCGTCGGTGAATGCGCAACCCAGGGC
>JAYVTN010000390.1:0-5354 GCA_043788785.1 Spartobacteria bacterium
TGGTAGTCCCTCCGGGCACTGACGACAGCCGCGCCTGTGTGGCACCATCAAGGGGATTGCCTCGACTTTGGTAGCCGAACGGCAAAGCAATCCAAAGCAGTTCACCAGAGGCAGTATGACAAGCTCTTTCCCGGCCGGCTTCAACCCTTCGGCTTGGGCCAATTGCCAGTTGATTGCCGGTGCTCGCCTCGCCAAGCCCGAACGGAGGGTGGTTCTGCGCTTCCGGAGGGGTCGTGGAAATTAGCCCCGAGTTTTTGACCTAAGGCAATTTCGACACCGCCCCGGAGGGTGCGGGGAGTTCTTCAACCAACGGGGCCGTTCCGGGTTGTTCGTCCGGGCTTATCGCTGGGCGGCAATGGCCAAGCCCCACGTTGCTTGTGCCTAGTCCTGTACAGGAGAAGCCAGGGATCACGTCTGTGCTTCATTCAGGCACGATGGGTTGCCAATCTATGGCCCGTACGGCTACGGGAGCGCAACGGATGCTGCGAGCGGCGTGCGGCGCATGATGAGCGGCTTTGTGAAACGCGACGGCACCACCACCGGCGTGGACAACATCGCAACCGCAGGCCGTACCGTGCCCGCATGGGCGCTACGCAACGGCTCCTCCCAAGTCTCAGGTCCGGCCGTCAGCAGCACCTATCCGTTGGCGCGCTACATCGAGGACTGGGCTTATCTCGGGGATCTAATCAAAACCGGTAGCACACATGTCAGCAAGGCTCTGATTTCGACCTCAACGAATACAACGTGCGCTACTGCGTCACGCCGGAGTTTCCTGCCGGCACGTATGCCTACTTCCTCAATATCTCCAGCACGGGCACCCCGCAGTTTCCGTATATGTGCAACCGCTGGTTCTATGGTGTGCCAGCCGGGAGCACGATCACGAGCGTCGGCGAGGCGGTGACGAATCAGTTCACCGGGGGCCCGAACCGCCCGCTGACGATACCGAACGCGCCCGACGTTAGTGGGACGACGATCACCCTCACATGGAACGCCGTCGAGGGCGGCACGTATTCAGTGGACGCCTCGAGCAATGGCACATCGTTTACGGGCAAAGCCACGGGACTGACCGTCAGTGGAGCCAACTCGAAGACTACGAGCTACACAGCATTGGGCGTCGGTGGCACCGAGTATGCCCGAGTCAATCGCACCGCGCTTGCAACCTATGACACAGTCGGCACTGCATCAACGACAGTAGCGCAGGCGACGACGACGAGCGTCACGTTCCCGAACAGCGCGCCGACGCTCACTAGTGTCAGCGCGCTCACAGGCGCCGGGGAAAACATTCCCTTCACGATCTCATACGCCACCCTCGCCGCTGCCGCCAATGAAGCGGACATTGACGGCGATGCGAGCGCCATCTTCCTAGGGCAGGAGCTTGGAGAAGGCGTCCCCTTTGAGTACACCAGCATTGCACGGGTGGGCGAGTTCGCGGGCCAAACGGGTGCGAAGTTCAAGCTGCTAAAGGACCCGGTGCTGGCCGATGATGGCGCCGTCGCATTTCCCGCAACCATCAGCGTCGCAGGCGTCGGCGCGTCAACGCTCTGGTGGAAGCCTCCCGGTAAGCCGCTCGCATTGCTCGCACAAGGCGGTTCCAGTGCCGGAGACGTGCCCGCTGCGAAGTGGAAGGCTTTCAGGTCCCTGGGAATTGCGGCAAATCGCGGCCCCATCTTCGATGGTACGCTGACGCCAAACGGAACGACTATCACCGCAGCGAGCGCCAACGGCGTATGGGCAACAGACTACAATGGGGACGTGCGCTTGCTTTTCCGTACTGGGGACATGATCGATGGGAAGAAAGTCAGAAAGTATTCCCTGCTCACCGCGGCCGTTGGCAGCGCGGGGGTGACGCGCAGCTTGAACAATGCGCAGCGGGTCGTCTGGCTTGCAACATTCACGGACAGCTCGCAGGCCATCATCACCACCGAGATCCCGTAAGCCCGGCCGACAGGAGCCGTCCGGCTTTCGTTGACTCGGTTTGCGCGGTGCACCGGATGGGTGGCCGGGATCCGTCACGGCACTTCATCCACGAAAAGCATATCGGCACACCCCGGAGATCCTGTCAAAAAGGCCCCAGCACGAACGGTCCGGGGTGTTGACGCCAGGTCCAGGATTGACGGGAGGTGTGGCTCGGATTGAGTTTGCATCTTCGAAAGGCGCATCTCCTCGTCGGAACCCTCAAGTTTATGAATCGTTTTCTATTAACCGCGTCGTTTGCGTGCTGGGCGCTTTTGAGCAGGGCTGTAGAGCCACTGCTCGAAGCACCGCGTCAGGCCGGACAAGCCGCGCTCCGGGCCCGCGTGGAATGGCTTGCCGACCCAGCTCGGGAAGGAAGAGCTACGGGAAGTCCCGGGGCTCGAGCCAGTGCTTCGTATATCGCCGAATTCTTTGAAGGTTTGGGGTTGGTGCCGTTGGGAAAAGACTTTTTGCAATCGTTTGAATTTGACGCAGGTGTGAAGTTGCTCGAGGACCGCAACCGGCTCGGTATCAGTCAAGGAGACAAGGCCCGGCGGTTCGAGGTGAACACCGATTTCATGCCGCTCTCCTTCAGTGACAGCAGGGAGGCCGAGGCCGAGGTGGTGTTTGCCGGATACGGGCTCTCGGTCCCGGAAGGAAACGGGAACCGTTACAATTCTTATGACGGGCTCAATGTGAAGGATAAGATCGTCCTGATGCTGAGATACGTGCCCGAGGGGGTCGATCCGCAGAGGCGTGCGCAGCTCAACCGGTATGCCGGACTCCGCTACAAAGCCATGCTTGCGCGGGAACGCGGAGCCAAAGCGGTCCTATTCGTTTCCGGCCCCAATTCGCCGCAAGCCGGGGAGGTGATCGGCCTTAATGGCGACGGGACCTTGGCGGGCTCCGGGATCTTAGCGCTTTCCATCAGTGCGGCTGTGGCGGACCAATTGCTATCGGGAACGGGAAAGGATCTTAAAGCGGTCCAAACTGAACTCGACGACGAGAACCCCCATGCCAGCGGGGGGACGCTGCTTCTGAATAAACGCATGAGCCTTTCGGTGGGAGTCGAACACCTGCGTCGCAGTGACCAGAACGTTGTAGCTGTCCTGCCTCCAGCAGCGCCATCCGGGGATTCAGTTGCGGCAACGGAATACGTGGTCCTTGGTGCGCATTATGATCACCTCGGTTTTGGCCGGGGCTCCAGCTCAATGGCGCGAGCCGGCGAGGAGTCCAAGGTTCATCCTGGCGCAGACGACAACGCCTCCGGTGTGGCGGCCATCATGGAGATTGCTACGGCTCTGGTAGCCGAACGCCAACGGAATCCAAAGCAGTTCACGAGAGGCATTATTTTCGCCTGTTGGTCGGGAGAGGAGATCGGCCTGATCGGCTCCAATGCTTTTTGTGAGAAGCCCCCGATCCCACTCAAAAATGTTTTGGCTTATATCAACTTCGACATGGTGGGCCGGCTCCGCGACAACAAACTCACGGTCCAAGGCGTAGGTTCCTCCAAGGTTTGGCGTCCGTGGGTGCAAAAGCATAACGCCGAGGCCAAGTTCCAGTTGGTTCTCCAAGAGGACCCATATCTGCCCACGGATACCACCAGCTTCTATCCCAAAGGAATTCCGGTTCTCAATTTCTTTACTGGCGCCCATGAAGATTACCATCGGCCCACGGATACGGCCGAGAAACTCGACTATGTCGGGCTCAAGCGAATCGCGACTTTTGCCCAAGCGATCGCGGAGGAGGTAGCCAACGCTCCGGAACGCCCGGATCTGGCGCGGGTGGAGCATGCAGACCCAGGCCCCGGTTCCCGGGAAAACCTGCGCGCTTATCTGGGTACCATCCCGGATTACTCTTCGGAAACCACGGGAGTCAAAATCAGCGGTGTCCGGGGCGGTAGCCCCGCAGAGAAGGCCGGAATCCAAGGAGGCGACGTGATCATCGAACTCGGTGGCCAGAAGATCGCAAACATCTACGACTACACTTACGCGTTGGATTCAGTGAAGATCGGTGCCGCGATTCCCGTTGTCGTGCTCCGGAAAGACGAGCGGGTGAATTTGACAGTTACTCCCGAGATCCGCCGCTAATGAGGATTCGAACGGAGTTTTGGTCTAACGCAAAGACGCAAAGACGCCAAGATTTCCTCTGGCAGGCCATTTACCACCCGAGGCCTCCCCACCAATTTGCCGATCTCATTCTCAATCGTCTTTGCGTCTTTGCGTCTTGGCGTGAGCCTTCCGTTTAGGAATCCGAGCCGGAGACTGAACCGCCGAGATTGCGCAGGGTTACTTGCCCCCCGTGATGGTGTAGCCCAGGGAGCGGAGGTCTTCGGCCAGATCCATTTCCATCTGCACGGCCGCTTCGTATGGCATGGGGTTCAGATGCGCGTAGAACTCGGGGACTAGCCGCATCCCGTACTTTTCGACCGTCCACGCGGACTTGTATCCGTGCTTATGGTTTTCGAACCGGTGCTCGACCGGCAGTCCGGTCAGTCCCACATAAAGACAGGGCTTTGCTGGGTCCCGGAGCGGATTGACTCGGAGCACTGAAGGATGCTTGGCCACCGCTGGAGATAGCAGGATCACATAAACGTTATGGTGGTGCCGCTTCACATCGGAATCGTAGCACGCAGGAGATTCACGCGAAGCCACCAATAGCTGCTTTTTCCGCCGCAAGTTGGCGGACAGTCCGCCAGTGACCTGCGATCCTCTCACGATACAGGCCTGCGGCTCTGCCTGCGCGAACCCCGTTGCTTCTGCGGCGGTGGCGCTGGATTTCCATGTTCTATTACGGGTTAGGTTAGGCTTACCCTGTACACCGGCAGTGCTCCATTCGCGTCGGGCCATAAAAAACCCGATCCTGAATGCTTGCCTGTTTTGCGGGCGGCGGAAGCAGTCCGCGACAGTCAACGCTGCAGCGCATCGTAGCCCGTTGGGACTTCCAGCGACGAAGGCACCCTCTCCGCTGTGTTCTGGGGCTACTACTTGCTCAACGCCGGAATCAGGTTCACGGCGTCAGGGCTGCCAAGGCCAGTGACATAATCATACCGGGTTCCTGCGGAGTAAGCGCCATTCGACCCACTAGTGATGTCGAATAACACCGTCGAGTATGCGGTTCCAGCCGCCGAGTAAATTGCAGAATCTGCATTGCTCAATGAGGTGGACCGAGCCGCATTCACCAGCGCCTGCTGGGCGGCCCACTGGGGAGCGCCTGCGCTGGTGCCTCCCACGGTGATCCATCCCGGCGACCCGTTGTAGTTTGTGATGTAAACTGGGTAGCCCGTGTAGGGGTTGGCGTTGTAACTCACGTCGGGCACCGTGCGGGTGAGAGCGGACTGCCAGTTGTTCTGATAACCGGGCTTCTGCTCATAGGCACTAACACCGCCGCCGCTGCCCGAC
>JAYVTN010000391.1:0-7876 GCA_043788785.1 Spartobacteria bacterium
CGGCTCTTCGGGCAATGGCGGCAACGGCGGGAACATCTCGTTTGCCAGCGCGGGGCTGAGCGGGATCACGTACTTTGATCCTGATTCCCTCGCAGCCAACGGGGCGCCGCTCCAGATCACATCGGGAGACGGGGGGAAAGGCGCCATCAAAGGCGGCAATGGGGGCACCGTGAGCAACCTGCTCGCCCGCAATACTTTGTTCGCGGGAGAAAATCCGATTGCAGTGACCCTACTCGGCGGCGCATCGGTTATATCGGGCCAGGGCGGCGAAGGCACTTCCTCGGATGGTGGAAAAGGCGGGAACATTCTCAGCGTCACAATCGGAGCGCTCGATGGCGACGTGTCCCTTCAAACCGGTGACGGCGGCAAAGGCGGGCCCACAGGCCGTGGCGGAGACGGTGGGAGCATCACCAAGTCCACCCTCGCTTCCGTCAACCAAGGGCTCTTTGTCTTTGGCGGGGATGGCGGCGAAGGCGGCAAGAGTGGCGGCTTGGGCGGCAGCCTGGTGACACTTCAAATCAGCACCCCACAGGTCGGAGCCGGTCAATCGGCCATCCTTTTGGCGGGTGATGGTGGCAAAGCAACGGGAGCGAGCGCTCCTGGGGGAGCCGGGGGCAATATCACTTCGATCACCGATGGCAAAGGGATCAACGGGGTCATCAACCTCACACAGGCGGGCAATGGCGGCGACAGCGTTTCCGGTGTAGCCGGACGCGGCGGCAGTGTTTCGATGATCAAATCGGTGGGCTTCCTGGGACGCCCCGTCTTCGACGGCCTCGGATCTTCTCGCTTGGGCGTCTTCGACGAAACCGGCAATGTGCAAGGCGTGTTTTCAGGACGGGCAGGCAGCGGGACAGGCGGCGTTAACGGATCGGTATCCAACGTCACGGCCCGCCAGATCGCGGCCATCGCGGCCGCCATCGATCCCAATACCAACACCTTCGGGGTTGCTGCCAGCGTCGCCAACATCAAAGCCGACCTTATCGGCTACGACCAAGATAACGATGGCGCCTTTGATGGACCGGGCGCACCCAACCTGACTGCGCCCGTTGACGGCTTCATCCTTACGGCTGCCCTCGGGAAAATCACCACGTTCTCCTCGCGCCCCAACTTCGTCTTCGTTGTCTGACGAGCAGATTAAGGCATCTTCAATCTTAGCTTAGATGAGTGCCAATTTCGCGGAACTCGATTTCCGTCCGACGCCGCTGGGCGACTTGAGCCTCCGGCTGCGACGGGTCCCTGAGTTGGATGGACTCGAGGTGTTCGAGGTCAAACTCGGGGACGCCTTCCTGATGTCGAGCCTCTTCCACGAGGTCGAAGTGGCCTTGGCCGATCTGGGTCTGGCTTGGCTCCATGCTCCTGAACTGGATGTGGTGGTGGGAGGTCTCGGCCTTGGCTATACCGCCGTAGCCGCCCTCAAAAACCCGGCCCTCCGCTCCTTGCTGGTCGTGGATGCTTTGGAGGCCGTCATTGAGTGGCATCAGCGCGGCTTGGTCCCACTGGGGCCCATTCTCACCGGCGATCCTCGCTGCCGCCTCATCCATGGCGATTTCTTCGCCCTCGCCGCCCAACCCGATCTGGGCTTCGACCCGGAATCGCCGGGCCGTCAATTCCACGCAGTTTTACTGGATATTGATCATTCGCCGCGCAATTTGCTGCACGCCCAGAATGGGGCGTTCTACAAGCCTGATGGACTGCGCCGTCTCGCAGCCCAACTCCACCCGGAAGGTGTGTTCGCCCTTTGGTCAGACGACCCTCCGGACCCGGAGTTTCTGTGTGCGCTGGAGGAAGTGTTCATCGGGTGCGAAGCTCAAGTGGTGAGTTTCCATAACCCGCTCCTCGAACGGGACTCCGCCAGCACCGTGTACCGGGCACGCAAATCCTGAGCCAACCTCCGTCCCGACGGGCCTCACTGGCCCTTCTCTCCCCCCTTGTTTCTCTTGACTGACTGACCTCAGCGGGGTCACCCAAGGGCAACCAAGCCGCTGAGATCCACCAGCGTCATCCTTAAGAAACCGCCTTTGCGTCTTTAGCGGCCTTGAGGCGTTCCGCCTTTTTGCGGCGTATTTGAGTCTTCTTAGCGTTGTCTTTACCTTTATTGTGTCCCATAGGGTGCCACAACACACTCCCCAGCTAAGAGTGCCAAGAGGATTCGCAAGTCTCGCACTGGGTTCTCTCCTTTTCGACCAAGATGGCATGGTAGAGCGACTGTGGCTAGACCCCGGATAGGGTTGCTACGGACCGACGGGGCGCGCGCGCCCTTCATGCTTCAACCTTCTTACTTCACGCTGCTCCCATTGGCTCGACCCCGTTCCACATCGGCAGGCTTTCAGCTTTTCGCTATTTCTTCCCGGACTAGTTCCCGGAGGACAAAGGGCAAGATCCCGCCATGGCGGTAATAATCGACTTCGATCCCGGTATCGATGCGGCTTTTCAGGGCGACCTCCTCCTTGGAGCCGTCGGCGCGACGGATCACAAGGGTGACCGTGCTCATGGGCTTGATGTTCTCATCCAAGCCCTCCAGATCGAAGGTCTCCGTCCCGTCTAGACGCAGCGTTTGGGCCGTGACCCCTTCAGGGAATTGCAAGGGCAACACGCCCATTCCAACCAGGTTGGAACGATGAATCCGCTCGAAACTCTGGGCCACCACCGCACGCACTCCCAATAACCGGGTGCCCTTGGCTGCCCAGTCCCGGGAACTGCCCGTGCCATATTCTTGGCCGGCAAAAATCACCAGCGGGATTTGCGCACTCAGGTATTTAATAGCCGCATCATAAATGGCCATCACCGTCCCGTCCGGTTGATGCTTGGTGACCCCGCCCTCCACGCCGGGCACCATGAGGTTCTTGATCCGCACATTGGCAAACGTGCCACGGGTCATGATCCGGTCATTCCCGCGGCGGCTGCCATAACTATTAAAGTCCTCCAATGCCACGCCGTGTTCGGTGAGGTACACGCCTGCCGGAGAGGTTTTCTTGATGGCCCCGGCGGGGCTGATGTGGTCGGTCGTAACGCTGTCGCCGAAGATTCCCAAGGCGCGGGCGCCCCGGATCTCCCCGATGCTGCCTGCGGCGAGGTCGAAGTTTTGGAAAAACGGGGGCTCCTGGATGTAGGTGCTCGCCTCGTCCCAGCCATAGACTTGCCCCGTGCTGGCAGGAATCTCGTTCCACTTCGGGTTCTGACTGCTGAAATCGGTGTACAACCGCCGGAACACGTCGGGGGATACCGCGCTCTCCATCAAGTCCCGAACCTCCTTGAGTGAAGGCCACAGGTCGCGCAGGTAGACCGGGTGCCCGTCCTTGCTGGTCCCCAGCGGATCATGACTCATGTCGATATCCACCGTACCAGCCAACGCAAAAGCCACCACCAGGGGGGGCGACATCAGGAAATTCGCTTTGATGCTCTGATGAACCCGGGCTTCAAAATTGCGGTTTCCGCTCAGAACGCTGGCGGCCACCAGATCCTTGTCAGCCAAGACCTCCTCGATTTTTGGATGGAGCGGGCCGCTGTTGCCGATGCAAGTGGTGCAGCCGAAACCGACCACATTGAACCCGAGTTGGTCCAGGTAGGTCTGCAAACCGGTGCGGGTGAGGTAATCGGAGACCACACGCGAGCCTGGCCCGAGGGAGGTTTTCACCGCAGGATTGACCTTCAACCCCAGCTCCACAGCGCGCTTAGCCACTAGACCCGCAGCCAACATCACACTGGGGTTGCTGGTGTTGGTGCAGCTGGTGATCGCCGCGATAAGGACACTGCCGTGCCCTAGGTCGGTCTCGGCTCTCTGATACGAGTTCTCATGCAGCCCCGGGGTCGGGGTCGGACGGTTGCTCACCATCTCCAGCTTGTTGAGCTGGTCGCCTTCGGGCATATGATCGGTTTTGGTGTCCGTGGACAGCAGATGGGATCCGTCCTCAGAAGGCGTCAAGCCGTTGATCGAGAGGTGATGGCGATGCGACAATTCCCCCGCGTCTTTGCCGTAACCGCCTTCGGCCACGGTTTTGGAGAGCAACGTGCGGAACGCGCTCTTGAGTTCGGGCAGCTCGATGCGGTCCTGGGGTCGGCGTGGACCTGCCACAGCGGGCACGACGCCCGAGAGGTCGACTTCGAGTTCCTGCGTATAATCGATCTCGCCCCGGGAAGGAACGCCCCACAGGTTTTGTGCCTTGTAATAGTTCTCGTAAGCGGTGCAGAGCTCCTCCGAGCGCCCTGTCGTACGCAAGTAAGCGGTGGTTTGCTCGTCTATTGGGAAGAAGCCCATCGTTGCCCCGTACTCGGGAGCCATGTTTGCGATTGTGGCCCGGTCGACGACTGGAAGCGACTGGGCGCCTGGCCCGAAGAATTCCACAAACTTGCCCACGACCTTGGCCTTGCGCAGCATCTGGGTGATGTGGAGCACCAGATCGGTCGCAGTCACCCCTTCGCTCAAGGCTCCCGTGAGATGCACACCCACGACTTCCGGCGTGAGGAAATACACCGGCTGGCCCAGCATTCCCGCCTCCGCTTCAATCCCGCCGACGCCCCAGCCCACCACGCCCAACCCGTTGATCATGGTCGTGTGCGAATCGGTCCCCACCAAGGTATCGGGAAAATACACGCCCCCCCGCTCCAGAACGCCCTTGGCCAGGTATTCCAGATTGACCTGGTGAACGATGCCGATTCCCGGAGGCACCACCCCGAAAGTCTGGAAGGCTTGCTGGCCCCACTTGAGCAACTGATAGCGTTCCCGGTTGCGTTTGAACTCCAGCTCCAGGTTGCGCTCCAGGGAATCAGCGGCCCCGAAGAAGTCCACCTGAACGCTGTGGTCGACCACAAGATCCACGGGCACCAAGGGCTCGATCATCTTGGGATCGCGGCCCATCCGGGAAACCGTCGAGC
Organism: Spartobacteria bacterium; assembly: GCA_043788785.1. Classification (GTDB taxonomy): domain Bacteria; phylum Verrucomicrobiota; class Verrucomicrobiia; order Chthoniobacterales; family Chthoniobacteraceae; genus CAIURC01. The sequence continues at coordinate 4,876 of JAYVTN010000391.1, forward strand.
GCATGGCCGCCAAGTCCACCAGCAAGGGAACCCCGGTGAAATCCTGGAGCACCACGCGGGCGACCACGAAGGGTATCTCCACCTGTTCAGGAGCTTTCGCGTTCCAATTGGCCAACCGCTTCACATCCTCAGGATTGACCTTCATTCCATCGCAATTGCGCATGACAGATTCCAGCACAATCCGGATACTCACGGGCAAGCGGGAGATCGGGCCCACACCGGCCTGCTCGAGCGCCGGCAAGGAATAGAACTTGCCTTGTTTGCCTGCACCGAGGTCGAAAGTTTGGAGGGTCTGGAACGCGTCGTTCATAATGGTCAAAAAATGGTAGGCTGAAGAAAAGCGTTTACAGACCGATGCGGCAAGTGAGGAGAACGGCAATTTACGACTCTGCGGAATGGGCGAAAGCCCACATGCCCCAAGACAGACAGGCGCACGGTGTATGTACAGGAAGCGGGACCGTGTCCTTTAGGTCGTTTGTGTCCTTTAGGTCCTTTTCGGCCGGACAAAAAAAAGGGACCTAAGGGACCTAAGGGACCTAAGGGACCTAAGGGACCTAAGGTTCAGCTTTGTCGTCCGTCTCAGCTTTCAGCTTTCCGCTTTGAGCTTTTTCTTCCTGCCACCCCTTGGACTCGTAAAACTCGGTTTTGCCCTGCTTGAGATGCGCGATCCGACAAAAGGCCCCCGGGGTTTGCTCCACCAGAAGGCGTCCCTTTTCGGGCCCTAACACGCTCACAGCCGTCGCCAGACCGTCGGCAGTGATTCCGTTTCGGGCAATAACCGTCACCAGACTACTGTCCTGCAACCCAAGCCCCGTTTGGGGATCCACGATGTGCGAATAGCGCACCCCGTCGATCTCCACGAATTGAAAACTGTCGCCACTAGTGGAGATAGCCCGGTTCTTCAAGTACACGACTTGCCTGGGGGGGGCTCCGGGGGCCTCCGGTCCGGCCAACTCGATTTTCCAGCCGGATTGGCCGGGAGGTGGATCCCCGAGGGCGATATCCCCGCTGGCGGCGACCAGAGCCCGCTGGAACCCCCGCGCTTGAAGCAAGGCGAGGCCTTGGTCAACCGCATAGCCCTTGGCAATCCCGCCCACATCCAAGCGCATGTCGGGCACATTCAACTCGGCGGTCCGCGCCGTGGCATTGAGCAGCAGGTGCCTGAAGCCCACCCGCGCCCGCATTTCCCCAAGAAGCTTCCGGGAGGGCAACTCCTGTTTGCGGCGCGCTCGACGCCATACATTGACCAGCGGGCCGATAGTCACATCGAAAGCCCCCTGGCTGCGCTCGGCAAGAGTCTGGGCCTGTTCGAGGACCGTCCAAAGCTCGCCGCTCACGGGCACTGCCATGCCCGAGCCTGAACTGCGCGAAAGCCGGCTGAGTTCACTGTCAGGGTCGTAGTCGCTCAATACCGAATTGAGTTCCCCGATCCGCGTAAACACCGCCTCGGCGGCTGCCCTTGCCTCCGGTTCGTTTGCCGCATACAAGGTAATCTGGAAAGGCACACCCATTTCCGCACGTTCAAAGCTGAAGCGGTTCTCGGCGGCGGCAGCCCGGGCCCCCGACATTGCCAGTAAGAGCAAGCACCCGAAACCGAGTCTTGAATTTAGAAATCCCATCGGGCGATCCTAGGGCCTTGCCCCCCAGTATCAATCCCGGGCCCTCGGCACAGTCCGGATCCCTCCCAAAAGACATCACAGACCGCAGCCATTCGAAGACCGCAGCCATTTGGCAGCAAATGCCTCCACACCGACCGACAGCCTGATGCACCCCCATTCCCGCCATGCCAAGACCTTCCGTATCGCCCTCACAGGTGGCCCCGGAGGCGGCAAAACCACCGCCGCAGATGCCTTCCGGGATGTAGCCTCGCACTATCCGGTTGCCGTGGTGCCCGAAACCGCCACGCTCCTTTTCTCAGGCGGGTTCCCGCGGTCGGCCGTTGCCGAGGCAAAGCGCTTTGCCCAAACGGCTATCTACCACGTGCAACTCAACATGGAAGCCATGCAGGCGGTCCTGCTGCCAGGCCACGTCCTGCTCTGCGACCGGGGCACCTTGGACGGCGCGGCTTACTGGCCGGGATCCGATGAAGACTATTTCGCCACGATCGGCACCACCTGGGAAGCCGAACTGGCCCGGTACGATGGGGTGGTGTTCTTCGAAACAGCAGCACTGGGGGGTGCCTCCATTGGGGAAGGCAATCCGATCCGCAACGAGACCTTGGCGGAGGCTATCGAGATTGACACACGGTTAAGGGGGCTCTGGAGCGCGCATCCCCGGTTCGTTCTGGTGCCCCACCAAGAGACCTTCTCCGGGAAAATCCGCCTGGGATCGAGCGCTGTGGAAAGGCTGATCGCGGACCTTCACTGCAAAACAATGGATGCCTGATTGCTAGCTAGTGTGGTTGGGCGTCCAACTTCCGCCAAACTGATCGAACATTCTCCGCGAACCTCTGTCAAACCACACCCATGCTGCCCAAAAACGCCTTTGCAGTGGCCCTCCTGATGACTCTGCCCTTGCTGCCTCTCCAGGCCGCAGATCAACAACCCGCCGCACGCACCTCCATCCTCAAGCCCATCGCCTTCGAGGAATACGATCTGCCCAACGGGCTCCATGTGATCCTACACGCAAACCATGCTGCGCCGGTTGTTTCCACTTACGTCTTGTACAAGGTCGGCAGCCAGAACGAACGCGCCGACCGCACCGGATTTGCCCATTTCTTCGAACACCTGATGTTTGAAGGCTCCGATAACATCCCGCGCGGCACGATTGACAAGCTCATTTCCGGGGCTGGTGGGAACCTCAACGCGAGCACGTCGTTTGACCAAACCGACTACTACTTCAATGTACCCGCAAACCAGCTCCGGCTGGCGCTCTGGATCGAGTCCGAGCGGATGATGCACGCCAAGATCGACGAGGTCGGCGTTGAGACCCAACGCAAAGTGGTCAAGGAGGAAAAGCGCCGGGGAGTGGACAACCGCCCCTATGGTACCCTCTTTGAGAA
>JAYVTN010000392.1:0-6949 GCA_043788785.1 Spartobacteria bacterium
GCCCTGAAAGGGCGCCTTAATCTCAGTTCCAGGGGGTTAGCGCTTATGGGGCGTTGCCCTGGGCTGGAATAGATCAGGCCGTTGGCCTTCCAGAATAGATCAGGGCATTGGCCGTCCAGAATAGATCAGGCTGCTGGCTTTCCAAATGTTACTGTGTAATCGGATCAGATTTCACAGCGGAACACAGATAGAAGAGCGAGCCCGGCCTGAGACATCTGTGAAAATCTGTGAAATCTGTGGTCAATCCCCAAATCTGGACCCAATGGGGTCAGTGCGGCCGGTACCGCCGCAGAGATTTTTACTCCTTCAACCCTCCGGGTTGGGGCGAGTCCCAAACCGTCGCGCCGTTGCGCGACTTGCGTAAAACCCGTCAGCATCCCACGGGCTCCTGTCGCAGTCCCTAAATGCGGGCCATCCGGTCGCAGCCAACCGAGAGAGTGCAACGGGTAAATCTCGACGGCAGCGGGTAACGGGAGGCATTACTTCCGGATTCGGGCACCTGAGCAAGGGCTCGGCAGACTTGTCAGGGGCACCAAAGAGGACTACTAGTTGGGTGTCCGTTCATTCTGTGAGTTCGATCCGCACCAGTAACGCTTTTCGTACCCTGCTCATCATGGTGATGTTGCTGGCGTGGTCGGCGTTTTCGCAACGCTGTGCGTTGGGCCAGATCCTCAATGCGCGGCAGGCTGCTGCCGTGCAGCACGCGTGCTGTAAGCAAGAGGGTCAAATCCCGCTCAAAAATGAGCCCATGGGTAAAGGGGCAGAGTGCTGCCAGGCGCTGAGCGTGGTCGTGCCGTGTGAGGCAAACCTAACGCCAGGCCCGCCCAGCGAGAGTTCCTGCATACTCCAAGAGTTGCTGGGATGTGTCCTCCTTTCCCCGCGGGCTAAGGTAAGCCCTGAGTTTGTTGACTCCGGTCCGCCGCGCGGATTACGCACATTTGTGGAGCTGGTGCTTCACCGGAGCTTGCGTTCGCACGCTCCGCCCCTCCTCTCTTAGCAGCGCTATCTCCGCTCTGGCGCGGAGCCTGGCCTGCGGCACCGCCGCATCGCTGCCCGTTCGGGTTCCCCTTTGGAACTACCCTCGACACCGGACGCTGCCGCCCAGATCGCAATGATCCCGGTTCGAGCTGTAGGCCTGCCTTCTCAAACACACACCCGGCTCTGATCCACGAACTCCACTAATGTTTTCCACAAAGCATCGCCCGAATATGCCGACTACCGATCCGGCGGCCCGGGTTGCAGCCGCTAGCATTCGAGACCCTATCCATTCGCGCCAATGAAAACGCCCTTCGTCATCTTACTCACGCTGGCAGTTGCCGTACCTGCGACGTGGCTCATAACCGGCAGATCGATTCGTGCGCCTGCCCCAGCTTCAGGAACGCTCCCTGGTGCCCGCAAGGTCCTGTATTACCAAAGCGCGATGCACCCGTGGGTCAAGAGTGACAAGCAGGGCCGTTGCACGATCTGCGGGATGGAACTAACCCCGGTGTACGAAGGCCAGAAGGGCTTGGAGGCGAGCGCGGACGTCTTATCCCTCAGCCAGGGCATGGTGCAGGTCCTTCATGTACAAACGGTCGCAGCGAAAAAACGTCCTTTGGCCAAAACCTTAACTTTCGCAGGTGTGGTTGATGACGATGCGCACCGGCACCGGATCATATCGGCGTATGTGGATGGCCGGATCGAAAAAGTCTATGCCAACCACTTGGGCGTGGAGGTCGTCGGTGGGCAGCCATTGCTCGAGATCTACAGCCCACCGCTTCTCCAGGCCGAACGCGAGTATCGCCTGGTCTCCGGTGAACTTAAAAACAGCGTGGGCCTCCGATTGCGGCAAATGGGGCTCACGCCAAAACAGATCTCAGCACTCCCCCAAAAATCGGCTGATGTCCTCAATACTGAAATCCTCGCGCCTATCAGCGGCACGACCGTAAGCCAAGAGGTCTACGCTGGGCAATATGTGACCGCAGGGCAGAAGCTTTTCGAACTCGCGGATTTCTCGACCATGTGGTTCATCTTTCGCGCCTACGAGCAGGACATTTCCTGGCTCAAGATTGGGCAGGCGGTGGAGGTCACCACTCCCTCCGTGCCGGGAGGGGTGTTCACGGGGGCCATTGCATTCATCGACCCAAACTTCGACCCAGTGACCCGTGCAACGCAGGTCCGGGTCGAACTGCCCAATCCACTTAAGGACGGCCGACGCGCCTTACTACACCGGCTCTACGGCGATGCAGCAGTGGCCCTGGACGCCCCAGAAGTCTTGGCCGTGCCACGTTCAGCGGTCATCCAGACCGGTCCGGAGGCTCTGGTGTACGTAGAGCACGAAGGGGGTACCTATACCCAACAGCCCGTAAAGCTCGGCCGCCGTGGAGATGCATTCGTGGAGATTCTTTCCGGAGTCAATCCAGGCGACAAGGTGGTTACCAGCGGGAATTTGCTCCTGGACGGACAGGCCGAAATGAATCGCTCATTCTCAACTCCATCCCTTGGCCCCATGAAAGTGGCTGCGGCTGCGGGTGTGGCTGACTCCCAAACCCAAGCCATCAAAGCTTTCATTGAAACAGCCGACACTATTGCCACCGCATTGGCCAAAGACGACTTGGCTGCCTTCAATAAGACCGGCCCCGCGGCCATGCCGGCGACCGAAGCGCTCACACTCGCATTGGCTGAGCGCAAAGATCTTGCCGACCTCTTGACCAAGCTCAGCGAAGCCCGCCATCTCCATGGAGCGGACAACCTCGCCGCCGCGCGGAAGATGTTCCTGGCTTTCTCAACCGCAGCCGTTGCGGTAATCGAGCCCTTTCGTCATGGGGACGCCCCCCCCGGCGTCGAGATCTTCGAGTGCCCGATGGTCAGCAACGCCGTCCCAGGCGCGCCCCAGAAAGGCCGCTGGCTGCAGCTGGCTGGAACGAAAATCCGGAACCCGTATTTCGGAACCCAAATGATCGACTGCGGAGTAGAAGTAAAACCGTAACGCCCGCGCCATGATTGAACGCATTATCGAATGGAGTTTGCGGAACCGGTTCGTGGTCGCATGCGGCGTGCTCGTGCTGGTGGCGTTGGGGATCCACGCGGTCTCAACGACCCCGGTGGACGCGATCCCCGATCTCACCGAAAACCAAGTCCTGGTGTATGCGGACTGGATGGGCCGCAGCCCGCAGGAGGTCGAGGATCAAGTGACTTATCCGCTCACCACCGGTCTCCAAGGGCTTTCCGGGGTAAAGGATGTGCGCGCGACATCGATGTTCGGTTTTTCCCTGGTCACGATCATTTTCAAGGATGGCGTGGATCAATACTTTGCCCGTGCCCGGGTGCTGGAGCGCTTAAATTATTTACAGGGCGGTATGCCTGAAGGGGTAAAGCCGCAACTCGGTCCCGATGCGACGGGTTTGGGATGGGTCTATCAATACTACCTTGACGTGAATCCCGCGCTTGCGCCGGAGGGCGGGTACGATCTTGCCCGGTTGCGTTCGATCCAGGACTGGCACATCCGCTACCAGCTTGCGAGCGTGGAGGGGGTCGCTGAGGTCGCGAGCATCGGTGGCTTTGTGAAGCAGTATCAGATCGAGGTTTCCTCCCCCAAGATGCGTGCGGCCGGTGTCAGCCTGATGGAAGTCGTCACCGCAGTGCAGAATGCCAACCTCAATGTGGGCGGCAAGGTGGTGGAGGAAAATGGGGCGGAATTTGTCCTGCGCGGGATCGGCCTGGTCGAGAGTACCGAAGATCTGGAACTGGTGACCGTGAAAGCCCGGGAAGGCGTGCCCATTTACCTCAAGGACATCGCCACGGTCCAAATCGGGGGCGACTTCCGGCGCGGTGCCCTCGACCTCAACGGGCACGAAGTGGTCGGCGGCACGGTGGTCATGCGCACCGGCGAGAACGCCAAGGCTGTAATCGAGCGGATAAAGGAGCGCATCGCACAAATAGCGCCCAGCCTGCCCGCCGGCGTGAGCATCCGGCCCTTTTATGACAGGAGCGAGCTGATCGACCGCACCATTGACACCCTCAAGCATGCCCTCCTTGAGGAGATCATCCTGGTGACCCTCGCCCACATCATCTTCCTGTGGCATTTCCGCAGTATCCTCATCGTGACGCTGCCGCTGCCCGTGAGCATCCTGATTTCCTTCCTGCTAATGAAGCAGTTTGGCATCACCTCCAACATCATGTCCCTGACCGGGATTGCCATCGCCATCGGCGTTCTCGTGGATGCCGCCATCGTGGTGACCGAAAACGTGATCCGCCATTGCGAGCGCGAGTCGGGGGAGAAAATGCGCGACCTGACACCCGAGGAGACGTGGAGCACCGCCCTCGCCGCATGCCGGCAAGTCGGACGGCCCATCTTCTTTGCAATGGCTATCATCATTCTCGCCTTTGTCCCGGTGTTCGCACTGAGCGGGCAGGAGGGGAAATTGTTCCATCCCCTGGCTTTTACCAAAACCTTCGCAATGCTGGGGTCGACACTTCTAGCTGTCACCATCGTCCCGGTGCTCTGCACATGGCTGGTTCGGGGCCCGTTTCATGCCGAGGAAAACAATTGGGTGATGAAGGTTCTTTTGCGCCTCTACACACCAACGCTCGACTGGGCCCTACGGCATCGCGCAACGGTTCTGAGCACCGCCTTCCTCATTTTGATAAGCGCCCTGCTGGTCGCTTTCGGTCTCCCCAGCGCGATTCTTAAGAAGCTGCGCGACGGCGGTTGGAACCGCACGGCCACAGTCACCGCCGGGTTTGGCAAAGAATTCATGCCGCCGCTTAACGAGGGCAGCCTGCTCTACATGCCGGTGCTCCTCCCCAAAACCGGGCTCACCGAGATCCAGCGGGTCATGTCCTGGCAAGACCGCATGATCGCCCAGACTCCTGAAGTGGCCAGCGTGGCCGGCAAGCTGGGCCGCTTCGAGAGCGCCACCGATCCTGCTCCGACCGAGATGCTGGAGACTACCATCATGTTGAAGCCCGAATATATCCCTTCGGGACGCTTCACGACCAAACGCAACCCGGCGTGGCGAGAGGGTATGACGGTCGAGAAATTGAAGGCGGAACTGACCGAGATGATGAAACTGGTCCCCGGCTACACGCCGGCGTTTCTGCAGCCCATCGAGAACCGTATCCTGATGCTCTATACCGGGATCCGCGCACAGGTAGGCATCAAGATTTACGGGGACAGCCTGGATGCGATCCAGCGGAAGGCGTTTGAGGTTGAGGCGCTCGTTAAAGGGATCGATGGCGCAGTGGGCGTCTCGCCTTCGCGCGTTCAAGGAAAGCCATATCTGAATGTCAAAGTGGATCGTCGCGCGATGGCTCGCTACGGGCTGAGCGCGCGCGAGGTGCTCGATGCCGTGGAGATCGCTATTGGTGGCAAGAACGTGAGCGTCACCATCGAAGGACGGGAGCGCTTTCCCATTCAAGTCCGGGTTGAACGGAGCGAACGCGACGACATTGAAGAACTCGGCCGCATCCTCATCGCCACACGCCCGGGCACGGCACCGGCCGCGCCCGGCACTGCGGGGGCAGGCATGGCTGGAGGCGCTAGCGGCCCCGTGTCACGGCCCGCGCCAACTAACATGGCTGAGCAATCCCCCGCCTATGTTCCCCTGGGCATGGTCGCCAAGATTACGCGCGAGACCGGGGCCAACGAGATCGCCAGTGAGAACGGCAAATTGCGAGCCTACGTCCAAGCCAACGTCCAAGGCCGCGATCTGGGCGGGTTTGTGGCAGAGGTCGAGCAGAAGCTGAAAACCATTTCCTGGGACGGCCTGACTTACCAGATGACCGGCGAATACGAGAACCAGCGCCGGTTTGTGAAAACGATGGTGCTGGTATTCCCCACCGTGCTGGTGGTCATCTTTGTCCTTCTCTACACGGTTTACCACAGCGCCATGGAGGCGGCCCATGTCATGCTCGCCGTCCCCTTCGCCCTCAGCGGCGGCGTCTTTCTCCAATACCTTTTGGGCTACAACTTCAACGGCGCTGTGTGGGTGGGATACATTGCCCTTTTCGGCACTGCTGTGCAAACCGGCGTGGTCATGGTGGTTTATCTGGAAGAAACGGTCAAAGCGCGTCAGGCCAAGCTCGGCGCAGCATTCGACTACGCCGCTCTCGTCCAAGCGGTCAAAGACGGCGCCCGCCTGCGCCTGCGTCCCAAAGTAATGACGGTTGCCACTATCGTTGCCTCGCTCCTGCCCATCATGTGGAGCCACCGCCAAGGTGCCGAGGTCATGAAGCCTTTGGCTACCCCGGTCATCGGCGGGATGATCTCCAGCCTTGTCCACATTCTCATTGTCACCCCTGTCATCTTCCTTTGGCTGCGCTCGCGGGAACTGAAGCGAGCCGGGGACTCGCACGGAAATGGCGGCGGAAATCCAAATGAGAAAAGCGGGACCGCTGGTGCCAGCGCAAAACACGCGCAAATCCCTGGTTGATGCACCTCCTTGTGTCGGGCAAGTCCTATCTTCCATGGGCGACCGCAAGTTCGCCCGAACAGGCGCCGCGTCTCTTTGTGCACCAATGGTGGGGGCTGCACGAATCTCTGGATGGCGGTCGGGGGGGCACACCAAGGGCACCAAGAGTGGGATGCCCGATGGCTGAGGATTGGGCGGGTCGTCTCTTTCTGCGTTTCATCTGTGAAATCTGTGAAATCTGCGGATAAACTTTCCCCGCAGGGAACTCAGATTAGCTGTCCGGCATTTGGAATAGCGCTCCCGGAAAAATGAATAGGGCGTCCGGCATTTGAAATAGGGCGTCCGGGAAATCGAATAAAATGTCCGGCATTCTAAATTAGTCCCTTCTGAATGGATTGTGGCCAGAGAACATAAATTATACTGATTCCGATCATGACGGCCTCGCAGACTGGGAAGAAGTTGAACAGGGCACGGATCCGAATAACCCTGATAGCAACTCTGACGGATTGTCGGACCTTCAAGATATTCTCCTGGGAATAAATCCAAATAGCCTGGAT
>JAYVTN010000393.1:0-7302 GCA_043788785.1 Spartobacteria bacterium
GGTCTTCCCTAACCCGGTGAGATCCCCGAGCAAGAAGCCCGGTTTGCCAGCCCGGCGCGCGGCAAGGATGGCGTCCCGCGCCCTCTGCTGGTGGGCGTGGGGAACCCATTGAGGGCTTTCGAGTGATAGTCCCGGGCTGGAATCCACGGCGCAAGGCAAGCCGGCTAGGAGCGAGGAAGACACATCCATTACAGTGTTTGCGATCTCAATTGTCGGACGGGCCCGGGGCTGCAAAATAACTGCACACGGAAACCCGCTCACCGAGGGCTTATCAACAGGGCGCTTCCAGACCCGGGGGACAGACAAAAGCGGTCATCCCGGGTGGAGCCGCGAGTGGGCGCGGTTGGAAGCTGCGTAACAGGCCGCCAGGAATGTCTCCCAGGCGGCCTGTTGAATTTCCTAAACTCCGGCTCCAGGCGGGCGTCCGCTCAACCCAGGCTGCGGACCGCCTCGAGAACCGCTTGTGGCGTAATCCCGAAGTATTCCATGACCCGGTTGCCCGGAGCGCTGATGCCGAAGCGAGTCATCCCGACGACTTTGCCATCCAAACCCACGTACTGAAACCAAGAGTCCCGAACCCCGGCTTCGATCGCCACACGCTTGCGGCAAGCGCCTGGCAGCACGGACTCCCGGTATTCGGGACTCTGTGCTTCGAACCGCTCCATGCACGGCATGGAGACCACACGCACTCCTTCTCCAAGCTCCTTGGCCGCCGCTATCGCATGCTGAAGCTCGCTGCCCGATCCCATGAGGATCGTTTGCAACGGACCGGATTCTTGGATTGCGATGTAACCGCCGAGACGGACGCCTTCGCGGCGGGTCTGGACGGGGATGTCGTTGAGCATCGGCACGGCTTGGCGAGTCAAAGACAACAGGGTCGGCCCGTCGGTACGCTCCATGGCAGCCACGAAAGCGCCGGCGGTTTCCTCCGGATCCGCAGGACGGATCACGTCCAGGTTGGGGATCACTCGCAGGCCCGCTACTGTTTCCACCGGTTGATGGGTGGGTCCATCTTCCCCAACCCCGATCGAATCGTGGGTGAAAATGTAAACCACGGGCAACCCGGAAAGAGCCGCCAGACGGATTGCCGGCCGGGCGTAGTCGGCAAATACCATGAACGTAGCGCCGCTGGGACGGAATATCCCGTCATAGGCGAATCCATTGAGCATAGCAGCCATGGCATGCTCGCGGATTCCGAAGCGCAGGTTGCGGCCCGCCGGGTTTTCCGGGGAGAAATCCTTGTCTGAATTGATGTAATTGAGGGTCGAGCCGTAGAGGTCGGCGCTCCCACTGATGAGGGTGGGCAATGCGGCCGCGAGCGGTTGGAGCACATCCCCTCCAGCTTTGCGCGTCGCGATCTTCGCGTCCGAAGGAAAGGCTGGAATGCGCTCCATAAGGTCGGCGGGAACTCGTTTTTGGAGTCCATCGGCCAGTTGTTGTGCCAGGGCGGGATTTGCCGCGCTCCATGCGTTGAACATGGCCAGCCATTGATTATAGCGGGCCACCGATTGGCCTTTGTGCTCCGCGAAATAGGAGCGGGTTTTGGGACTCACATAAAAGTGCTCTGCGGGCAATCCGAGATGCGCGCGGGCGGAGTCGATGAATTTAGCGCCCCCTTCGCCATGGGCTTTGGCCGTACCGGCTACTTCCGGAATGCCTTTGCCGATGAGGGTCTTGGCCATGATCAGCTGAGGCCGGCCTGTGGTGGCGGCCTTTGCACGTTCTAGAGCCGCAAGGATCGCAACCATGTCGTTGCCATCGATCTTCTGGACATCGAAGCCATAAGCTTCGTAGCGCTTGGCAGTATCCTCGCTCTGGGAGGCGCTGGCCATGGCGTCCAAGGTCACTTCATTGGCATCGTAGATGAGAATGAGGTTATCGAGTTTGAAATGTCCGGCGTAAGCGGACGCTTCCGCTGCAACACCCTCCTGGATGCAACCATCGCCAGCCAAAGCGATGATGTGGTTGTCGAAAATTGGGTGCTCTGCGGTATTGAATCGCGCCGCGGCCATCTTCTGGGAAACTGCGAGACCCACTGCATTGGCAATGCCTTGTCCCAAGGGGCCGGTGGTGCACTCAACGCCTTCGGTTTCAAACGACTCCGGGTGTCCAGGCGTGTGACTGCCAAAGGCGCGGAAATTTTTGACCTGCTCAAGCGTGACTTGGGGATAGCCCGAAAGGTGCAGCCAAGAGTATAGGAACATGGAGCCATGTCCGGCAGAGAGCACGAAACGGTCGCGATTGAGCCAGCGGGGTTGGTCGGGGTTTTGGTGCAGAACCTGGCCGTAAAGAACGGCGCCGATTTCCGCGCAACCCAAAGGCAGGCCGAGGTGACCGGAAGAACAGGCGTGGACGGCGTCCATCGCGAGGCCGCGGGCTTCATTAGCGGCGCGGGAAAGGGCTTCGATATTCAATGTCATAGATAGGAGCGGCGAAGCCTAAGGTGCCGTTCCGTGAAGTCAAGACGGGCCGTTCCCTGCTGCATGGCCCGTCTCCCTGCGTGATAGGCACTCACGCCAGGGCGGCGGGTCCGGAGCGGCACTCCGATCCCGTTCCCAACGGGGAGGGGAACCGGTGGCCACGGGCTACGAGCCCATGCTACCGGTCCTCAAAGAACATCCCGCGAGGCACGCCTAGGGCGCAGTCTGGGGTTCCAACAGGAGCGTTCCGGTCTGCAATGGCACTCCGGGGATGGACTTCCCGATGAAGCCGCCGACCCCAATCCCTTGTTTTTGGAAGAGCACGCCATTGACCCCGATCTTCAAGCCACTAACAGGGTGGAGGAAGGATCCCTTCAGGATTCCCGTAAGCGGGCTCACGGTTAAACCCAGCAACTCGACGTTGGGCGGACTGATCGTGATCTGATTGATCGTATTTAAAGTGGCAACCTTAGACAACGGCGTGATCAGGTTGCCTTCAGTAACCGACACCAATGCATTGTCCTTGGCGCTCGCGAACCCCGTTAGCGCACGGCCCCCCGTGGGGACATACAGGCTGCCCAGCACTGATTCATTCTTGATGGAGAATCCGAGCGGAAAGAGCGGATTAGTGGGAAGCGCTGGTTTGAGCCAGTCGAACTGCCCATCGAAATCGCTCCCAGGCTGGTTCTGATCGGCTTCAATCATTCCAATGAGAACACCCTTCTTGCTGTAAGGTTGCAGGTACACGGGCCACTCCAGGTTCTTGGAAAGGCTCTGCTTGAGAGTGAACTTGGTGCCATCTCCCAAGGTGCCTTTCATTGTCACTACCCCAAGCGCGTTAATCTTGGCCGTACCCACGCCGAAGCCATGCGGATCTGTTTGTGAATTGCCCAGCGGGTTATTCGGAGGCAGCAGCACCGTGTAATTGCCAACCAGATTCGCGGGAACCGGGCTGAGCAATGAAAACGCCGCCTGGTCTGCATCAACACCCAGAATGTATGTGGGGGAACTGACCGTACCAGTGACCTTGCGGGTTCCGGCCAGGGATAGATCCATGGTCAAATTGACCTGGAGCGCCAGATTGTTGCGACGCGCAATGAGCCCCGTGTAAGTACCCGCCGCGTTGAAGTCGCCTTTGAAGGGGTAGACCCCTTCAGGCAGCATCAGCTTCCCGGTAAATACACCGGCCTTGTTAAGGGTGAATGCCACGAACCCGGACGACTCCAACGAGAACTGTGTGCCCCGTGCTAATCCATTGTACCGGCCGGTAAGGGCTGGCACGAAAGGACTGGCCACAAATGTCGCGAACAACTGGGAATCGGCATCGGGCATGACGAACGTAATTTTCCTGGTGGTCGAATCGACCAAGCCTGTCCAATCCTTGAAGATTTGGCCCAGACCTGCTTTGACTTCGATCGTATACATCTGGCCGACTTCCCGGGCGGTTTGGCCCAGGAACCCTGCGGTCACTACCTGTCCGCTACCAATGAGACCGACTGTGAGGCCGCGTTCTTTGACGTAACGGAAGGTGACCACGGCACTCTTGGACACGTTGCGGTCAGAATCAATTGCCCGCACCTCGAGTGTGTTGGTGCCGTAGACCAAGTCTGGATTGACGTCCTGAGGCCTCTTGAGGCTGATCGACCATGGCCGATAGGACGTGTCGTACGCTCCTGGGACGGTTTGCCAGTCCCCGCCATTGGTGCGGTAGTCAATCCGGGCGACTTGGAAATTGTCAGTCGCGAAGCCTGAAGCTTGAACGGTGTCAGGGAAGAGCAGGCGGTTGTTGAGCCTGGGTGTGGCGATCGTGATCTTTGGGATGGTGGGATCCGGCAGCGGATCGTCTTCAAGAATGGTCAGGTTGGCCTGGCTCAGGAACCCGAAGGCAAACTCATAATTATTGTTGGCAACAAGTTTGATCTGGACGGTTTTAGAGCTCTGGTAAATCGAGTCATTCACCGGTTTGATGGTGTATTCAAGGAAGGACTTCCCGGCCGGAATGACCACTGTGGTCGGCAGCGCCAAGCCTGTGGCTGCATCCTGGTAGTTAACTCCGTTGACTTGGTTGCCGCCGTAGGAAAGATCCACCGACAGCGGCAAGCTCGTATCGTCGGTCCTTTGGATACGAATCTTACCCAGGCGACCGGGCTCATCTTCCTTCATTACAGAAACCGGGGCGGTGATCTGAACGGTAGCCCGCTCATTGTCGATAATACGGACCTGGGCCATCGAGGGGACACCAATCTTATAGCCGGCGCTACTAGCCAAGGTAATGTCGACGGTTTCGGTTCCTTCAAGCACGCCGTCCGCCCGGGGGACCACAGTCACCGTCGCGCTGGTCTCATTGGCAGGAATAGTCACGTTCCCGTCCACGGGGGCATAGTCCCCGCCGGTGCCCAGTCCGGGGACAGCTGTTCCGCCGATACTGAAGTACACGGTCAAGGGTTCCGGTAGTGCCACGGCACGGGAAAAAGTGAACACACCGTTGGCCGCAGGAATCGCGTCAGCAGGTTCACGAGCTTCAGGCGTGGTCGCTTGGACACTGACCAAATTTTCGTCATTGTCTGCAATGGTGATGGTAGCAATTGTGCACCCGCCGAGCTCGGCGGCCACCGGGCTGGTGAGTACGAGGTAAAAGGTTTCCGGCCCCTCTGCCAACACGTCGTGCAGGATAGGGATGGTGATAGGCTTGCTGGTTTCCCCGTCATTGAAGACCAGCGTTCCTGAAACCGGAACGTAATCGGGGTCTGCGCCGGCCCCTTGTGCAGTAGCCGTTCCACGCGGACTGGTTGAGTAGTTGACATACGCGGTTCCCGTGGGAGGCCCCAAGCGCTGGACGTTCACGCTGTACTGAACGGGGGTGCCCGTCGCGTTGTCAGGTTCAATGACGGTATAGGCGGGCTGTTCAATCTTAAAGCGCCCTGGCAGCGCGCTTGTACCGTAGAGCCGCACCTTAGCAGAGTTCAGCTTGCCGGCATTGTCTGCATACTTGTCGGAGATGCGTAAAATCCAGGTGCCCACGCTGTTTTCTCCCCAATGATGGCAGCTGGTGAAAGTCCATGCATCAGCGGTTTTCTCGACCCCGGTTTTACCATACACCGAGTAGGTGAAGTCCTTGTTCTCTTGCAAAGGAATTCCACCGTAGACTAGAACGCTCTCGGTGCCCGAAGGTGAGATCAAGCTGATCTTGAGATCGCTCCGGTGGGGATGGGTGATGCCAAGCGACACTTCCACTGTCTCCACCCGAAGGTTCGGATTGGTGATGTTGTCGAAAACAAAGGGCACATCCAACTTGGATGCCTTATCGTCGGGGATCAGCTTGGGCAGCTGGTTGGCGGGCACCGAAACGCTTTGGGCAATCTCCGCAGGCAGGTTGGACCAACTCAGTGCTCGGACAACGGCCGCAGAGGCATTCACCATCCCGCCTCCATACTTATGGTTGAACTTGAATCCGCCGCCATTCTCGATCCAATCAGAGTCACCGGCATCCAGCTTGGTAGCCGTTGATGCGAGGATTTCTTTCACATCCCGCCAGCCCAACTGCGGATTGGCACCCAGGATCAAAGCGCAAACGCCCGCAGTCAGCGGGGTCGCAGAGGATGTCCCACCGAAGGAATTGGTGAAGTTGGTATCAGGCAAATCGGTCAAGCCCGGCCCGGGGGGATTGTAACCCCACACATTTGTATCATCGGTGGTGACAATGCCGAGAGTCCCGCCATTGGAAGGCGCACCCACCAGCACATTGGCGCCGGATTCACTATAATAGGACTGCTTACCGAAATTGGAAATCGCGCCCACCCCAATGACGAAGCGGGAATTACCGTATCCGCTCAAGTTGGCTTCGCTGCCATCAAGTTGGCCATTGCCTGCGGCAAACAAGGTTATCTGGCCCCGGCCTCCGCGACCCTCGACTGTGGCTTTGCGCAGTGCGGCCGTGGCAAGGACATCTGGTCCAATAAACGCCGTGCCCGGTCCCCAACTGTTGTTGGAGATATCCACGATGTCTTGGCCCTGAGGCTTCCATAGCAGTGCGGAAGCTTCTTCGTCATCGGTGATCGGCACAAAGCCGCTCTCGTTGATCAAACGCACCCCGAGCAATGTGGCATCGGGCGCCGCCCCGCTCACACCCAGCGTGCTGTTGGTCTGCCCATCCAAAACCCCGTTGTTTTGTTTGGCTGCGCACACACCGGCGACCGAGGTACCGTGCCGGTCTCCGAAATGGGGGTTCGGATCGATATCATCATCCAGGAAGTCATAATGGAGCCCCGTGTTGATCCCGGGAACGTTTTCCACCAAATCCGGGTGGGTGGTTTCCATGCAACTGTCTACCACACAGATCCGGATCCCGGCGCCGGTGGTGATCTTCCAGGCGTCCATCACGTTGGCATCGATCCCAAATTTGCTCCCGCTTTGCCCAGTGTTCTGTAAATGCCATTGCAGAGGGAAAAACCGGTCCGTCGGTACCGACATCGTCTGCCAGGAATGACCTAGCAGCGGATTGGGATTGTATCCCGCTAGCTTCAAGGCCGAGAGAGCGTCGAAAACATGGAACGCGGTCGGGAATTTGAGAATCACGAATCCGGGCACTATGGTGGTGTGAGCCGACTCCGCGCCGAACTTACTGGCCAGTTGGTTGAGATCGGTTCCTTCAGCCACCGTCACCATGATTTTTTGGCTTACCGTACGACGCGTGGACTTACTGGGAGTCACTCCCACCTGGTAAAGGACCGGGAAGAATTTGGCGTTGGGTAGGGTCGTGCTTAACGCATCGGTGTGTTGGCCCAGTTGATCAAAATCCAGTGCCACTGACATTTTCACCAGTGCATGGGTGTCCGTGGAGTCCAGGACCGTAGCCCCTGCCACCTGCGACTCGATCGCTGTG
>JAYVTN010000394.1:0-7275 GCA_043788785.1 Spartobacteria bacterium
GAGCAACAAAAAACCAACCAACAAGAAAGAGCGTAAATTAGAACTGCCGCTTTGAGCGGCTCACAATTTCAAGCCTCCGGCTTTGCCGGAGGTATCTGATTTCCTTCAACCCACCGGGTTACTCCAACATCCGGGAGCGTGCAACGCACTCCATAGTTGCAAACGGGTGTGGTTCTGGAGAAAGGAGGGCTATGTCCCAGCCCGCCACCGCCACCGCCAATGCCGCCGCAATCGAAGAGCTCCGTGGGATTGTGGCCCGGCTACGTGCCCCCAACGGGTGTCCTTGGGACCAGGAACAAACCCACTCGAGCTTGCGCGCCGGATTGTTGGAGGAAGCTTACGAGGTAGTCGAAGCCATCAACCAGCGCGACGATACAAACCTGCGCGAGGAGCTCGGCGATTTGTTGCTCCAGGTCGTTTTCCACGCCCAAATCGCTCATGAAGAGGGCCGCTTCGATCTCGATGCGGTGGCAAGGGCGATTTCCGAAAAGCTTATTCGCCGACATCCCCATGTCTTCGGTGAAGACAAATGCGCGGATTCCAGCGAGGTACTCGTCCGCTGGGAAGATATAAAAAGAGCCGAAAAGGGCGCTGCTATCCAATCGGCGCTGGATGGAGTCTCTGGAGGGCTGCCTGCGCTGATGCGCTCGGAGAAGGTGCAAAAGAAGGCGGCCCGTGTGGGATTTGACTGGCCCGCTTTGGGCCCGGTTTTGGAAAAGATCCGGGAAGAAGTGGCCGAAGTGGAAGCAGAGTTGGGCAATGGCCCGGCGCGTCTGGAAGATGAGATCGGGGATCTGCTCTTTTCGGTGGTCAATCTTGCGCGCAAACTCAAAATTGATGGCGAGGTGGCGCTTCATCGGGCAACCGACAAGTTCATCGGCCGTTTTCAACAGGTCGAGAAGCTAGCCGCCGAGCGAGCCCTGGAACTGCAGAAGCTCTCATTGGAGCAACTCGATGAGCTGTGGGAGGAAGTGAAGCGGAGCGGGAACCCCCACTAAGTCCCAAGGAAAACGGGGACAGGTACTTTAACAGGGCCGCCCGAACTGGGGGACAGGTACTTTGACGGGGGCCGCCCGAAAGGGGACAGGTAGTTTGAGCAGGGGACAGGTACTTTGACAGGGGGGACGGGGCCCGTGGGTTGTCCGAAGCTGAGGGTGCGTGCTTGGTAGGTGGTCGGTCAACCCTTTCCCCGATCGAAAAACCGGTCGGCGATGAGAGCTGTAGCTGCCGCGTGAACTCGTGCAGAACGCTGTCCAAGGTTTGGACACTGATTTTGGGTGTGTAGGACAGGCCACCCTTGCTGCCCCGGTGGGGATCAACTCCACCACCGTGCCCCGGCGAGGCCGACATTTTGAGATCCCGCAGTGTTCTCCGAAGGCCAAACCGGCCGCGAGCAGAATCAGGCTGGCGTCAATAAACGCAGTGATTGGTCCGGGGGCCGAGCCCCTTGACATGACTAAGTAACATGACTAAGTTCTTGGTGTGAAAACGGTCTCGATCCATGAAGCTAAAACGCATCTTTCACGCCTGATCCAGCAAGCGCTTAGCGGCGAGGAGATCATTATCGCCAATCGCAACGAACCGATGGTCCGCTTGGAGGTGGTTCGGGTCTCCCAGCCCGTGCGGCGCTTCGGTGGCCTCAAATCGTTGGTGGTGCAAATGGGTCCCTCATTTGATGAACCACTCACCGATTTCGAGGGCTACGCCCCGGAGCTTCCTGCAAAAGCGGCGCAGAATCCGACCCGGTAACAGGCATGAGACTGCTGCTGGATACGCACACGATTCTGTGGATGGTTGCAGACGATCCGCGACTGCCAGAAAGGGCCCGACAGAGAATCCTCACGGCCGAGGACATTGCATGGAGCACCGCATCGCTCTGGGAAATTGGAATCAAACTGAGTCTAAACCGACCGGATTTCCGACTTTGCCCGGAATGGGAGCGGCTGATTCCGGAGGAGATGTCGCGCAACGCCATCAAACGAGTGGATCTTCAACCCGCCCACTGTGCGAGGGTTTCAATACTGCCATGGCACCACCGGGATCCCTTCGACCGCCTGCTCACCGCACAAGCGTTTTGCGAAGAACGATTTCTGGTAAGCCGTGATCCCGCCTTTGATGCGTACGGCGTCCGGCGGCTGTGGTGACAGGTGCGCACGACACCTGGAGCGGGCCATATGCTACCGGGTAAGCTGCCGGGCACGCGTTTTCTTCAATTTCGCCCTGGTTCTCAAGAGCCGGAGCCGAACGAGGACGGGGATGGGGACGACGCCTTCCGGGGTTGGCTCCCGCCGCACCCGGCCAGGCCTTCCCGGGGAGTGGGCATTGGCCCGGGAATACGTTCCCAGGCGGCCTGCCCGAGCTTTCAACGCGGCCTCTCCCCGATAAGGGGTGCCCTTAAGTTGCGCTTGTCCCGCCCGGGAGGGCTGGTAGCGTGAACGCCCACTTCTAAAGCATGGCTGATAAAGGTTACCTGGCTCTGGTTCTCCATACGCATCTCCCCTATGTGCGGCATCCGGAGTATGACGAATTTCTCGAAGAGGACTGGCTGTATGAAGCGATCACCGAGACGTATCTGCCGTTGCTGGAAGTCTTTTACGGGCTTGTGGAGGAGGGGGTGGAGTTCCAGCTCACGATCTCGCTCACGCCGCCTCTGTGCCACATGCTCCGCGATGAGCTTCTCCAAACCCGGTATCAGCGTTACCTGACCCGCTCCATTGACCTAGCTCAACGCGAAATCGAGCGCACCCGGGACCTGGGGCAGGTCCACGAAGTCGCCCAATTCTATCTCGAACGCTTGACCCGGATGCACCAGGCCTACGAGCAACGCTGGAAGCGCGACTTGGTCGGCGCTTTTGCAGCGCTCCAAGACCGCGGGGTACTCGAAATCATCACCTGCGCGGCCACCCATGGGTTCCTTCCGCTCATGGAGAACTTCCGGGAAGCCGTCCGGGCCCAGATTCTGATCGCCTGCGACCATTACCAGGAGATTTTCGGACGGCCCCCCCGTGGGATCTGGCTGCCGGAATGCGCTTACGTGGCCAGTTTGGATGAAATCCTCCGGGAAACCGGCTTGCGCTGGTTCATCGTGGATGCCCACGGCGTCATGTTCGGAAATCCAAGGCCCCGTTACGCGATTTACACCCCGTGTTTTACGCCGGCAGGTCCCGCCGTTTTCGGTCGCGACCGGGATTCGAGCCGCCAGGTCTGGAGCGCAGAGGAAGGCTACCCGGGAGATCCGGCTTACCGCGACTTTTACCGGGATATCGGGTTTGAACTTTCCGCGGAATATCTGGGAGCCGGGATCTTGCCCGATGGCACCCGCAAGTTCACGGGTCTCAAATATCATCGGGTGACCGGGCCGACCGCGGACAAGGAGATTTACAATCGCAAATGGGCGATGGCGGCTGCGGATTCGCATGCCGGGCATTTCATGGCCAGCCGGGCCTCGCAGATCAACCACTTGAAGGCCCACATGAACGTGGATCCAATCGTGGTGAGCCCCTTCGATGCCGAGTTGTTTGGCCACTGGTGGTTTGAAGGGCCCGAATTCATCAACCTCTTCATCCGCAAGGCCGTTTTCGACCAAACGGAGTTCCGCTTGACCACTCCTTCGGAGTATTTGATCGGACACGATACGCACCAATTGGTGGTGCCGTCGTCCTCGAGCTGGGGGCACAAAGGGTATTGGGAAGTTTGGCTCGATGAGAGTAACTCCTGGATCTATCCCCATCTCCACATGGCTGCCAAGCGTATGACCCAGATGGCGCGTGCCCATCTCCAGACCGAGTCGCCGTTGCTTGAAAGGGGTCTCAAACAGATGGCCCGGGAACTTCTTCTGGCCCAATCCAGCGACTGGGCTTTCCTGATGAAAACCGGCACGGCCCGCAATTACGCGACCAAACGTACCAAGGATCATCTGCTGCGGTTCACCCGGTTATACGACCAAGTGCGGGCGGAGGTTATCGACGTGGCCTTCCTGGAGAACTGCGAATGGCGTGACAATCTTTTCGCCAATCTTAATTGGCGTCATTATGCGTAGCCCATGGGCGCATTCTCTAGCCGTGGATTGTTGGGAGTAGGAACTCTTTTGGGATTAGCCGGTTGGGTTGCGACCTGTCCTATGGCGCAGGGGCAATACGACGAGGAAGCCCCCCCGCCCAAACCCACTGGCGTGCGGATCACCTTCCTGCCCCCGCCATTGGTGGGGGTCTGCAGCTTGGGCATTTTTGATAAAGCGGGTAAACTGGTGCGCACCTTGCATCAAGAAGCCACCCAAGAGGCATTCGTGGTGGGGCTGAATGGATTCATCACCCAGTGGGATGGGAAGGATGACCAAGGTCAGGTGGCTCCGGCCGGCAAGTACTCGGCCCGCGGGTATGCCGTTGGGCAATTCGAGGTCGATGGAAAAGCGTTCCATTGTAACGAGTGGGCAGATGCCCCGGACCTGCCACGGATAGCGCAGGTCGCGTCCATCCGGATGGGGCCCGGGGAACAGCTGTTGGTCAGCGCCCGGGATCTGGCGGGTGCCGTGGTCGATCTGCGTTCCGACAATGAGGGCAATGCCCGCGTGGCGGCACCCACGGACTTGCCGGTCCAGCCAGCTGCCGCCGTGCCGAATGCAGAGCCGCCCGTGCGAGTGCGGGCGCCGCTGATCGCCAAGGATGGTGTGTTGGTTGAACCCGAAGACAAACTCCTGGATCTCTCGCTGCCAGGATTGGAAAAGCCGCTCATGGCTTGTAGCGGGCTCGAGAACGCCGTGTGGGTGATCGATAAGACCGCTACGGGAATTGAACTCAAAGAATACACGGCACAGCGCATCCTGCTGCGCCGGATGGCCATCAGCCCGGGGGATCCCGAACCCGTCCAGATCGCAGCCTCTCCGGTGGGCAATACCATCTTCCTGCTGGAACGGGGCCAAGGCGTTGAGCGGGTGCGTGGGTTGACCTTGGAAGTGACCAGCCTTCCGGAGGCACCGGTGGAAGGCGAAGTGGTCAAATCGACTTGGAAGACGTTTCTCTCCAAAGCCATCCTAGCGAGCGGAACGTTCCCCCAGGTCAGCAGCACAATCGGGCGCACCAAGCCTTTTACCCCTGAAGCGAAGATTCGAGTACGGCTGCTACCTAACCCGTTGTTCCAGGAAGCCATGCACGAAGTCGAAATTCGGTTGCTGGTCGACAAAGAGGGGGCTTATTTTCAGAGTCTCGACGGATTGACCCTGCGCCATGTGACCGATACCGAGCATCTGAAATGGGCGGTGATGGGACACGAGGGGACCAAGTCGGTCACCCTATTTCAAAGTGATGGAGCGGTGGTCGAAGAGTTCGTGGTGGCCAAGTTGGCCAACCTGATGGCTTTCGATGCAGGTGACTACAAGTGGGTGCCCCCCAAGTAGATCCCTACGCACGTGGACGCTCAAAAGCGCCCTCGTTCTTCAGGGCGATCACGGACGAGGACCAAGGAGGACTGGCCATCATGGGCTCGTAGCCCGGGCTACAGGGATTCCTGTCACTTCATCGGGAGCTTGCGCAGCGTCTACGCAAGCTGCGGATTCAAGGGTGCACTGCCCCAGCGCCGGGAGCACAAAGTGACCGCCGGGGAGCACAACGGCTGGGGGGGGACGGGTACTTTGAGTTCGGGGGACGGGTACTTCAGGACGGGGGGTCTCGGGTACACGTACTTTGACAGCGGGCCGGTCCAACCCGGGGACAGGTCCTTTGCAAAGGGACGGGTCGTTTGGATGAAAAGCTTCGGTGCAGGAACCTTAACCAAGCTGGAATGTCATTCATTTTACCGGATGGTCCAAGCGTCCGTGGGGTGGATGCCGCTCGATTTGATATTGGATCCATGAGACAAACTCGATTCAAAGCCCCCCAGGAATGGGCTGCAGCCTTCTATGACTGCAGCTCCCGGGTGGTGGCCCCCCAGTTCGCGCTAGACCAGGTACAGAAGGAACATTTCGTGGCTTTGATGCGGGGCTACGAAGCCTTTTGCGGAATCGAGGTGGTCACCTATTGCTTAGTGGACGATCACTTCGATCTGCTTATCAAGGTGCCCCGCAGGCCCGCAGACGCCCTGCTGCCCACTGACGAGGAACTCGTCGACCGTGTGCGCATGGGCGATGGCTGTTACGATGCGGCCACCCTCTCAGAGGTTTTGGGGCGATTGCGCAAGGATGGGTTGAACCAGGCGGCCCAAGAGATCCAAGCGGTGCTTGTCTCTGGAGGGCGGCTCGGGCTGTGCGAATCATTGAGATGCCAAGTGCGCTATTTCAGTGCCGGACTGGTGATCGGGAGCCGGGCCTTTGTGGAGGAGCTCTTCGAGGCCAACCGCTGGCGGTTCGGCCCGCGGCGGAAGACCGGGGCGCGGCCGTTGGAGGGAATTGATGCGGGCGACCTCTATTGCATGCGGGCCCTGAGGGTACGCGTGTTCGGTGGGTAAAATGCCGGCGCGTCAAAGGCCGGGAGTCACTGCGACCTCCAAACAAAGGGGACTGCCATGAATGGTGCTGTGCGGGAACCGCCGGGTAACCGGCGGTCCTACCGCGACCGGGCCTGTCCCGAGTCTCTAGGTTTAGGGAACAGGGCGCAGTACGCGCGTGCCGATCGGGTGAAAGCCTAAGTCGCGCCCCACCGAACTGGGGGAGGGTGCTTTGACATGGGACCGGCCCAACTGGGGGACGGGTTTATGAGGTGAAAGTGACTGGCACGAATGGCCCTAAGTTAGCTGCGGCGAGGGATGTTGCCGGTTTGCGCCCGGGGTTTTGTCAAAACAGCGTAGTTTTTGGGTCGCCGTTTTCGCCCCGGGGTTCGCTTCGCCCCTGACGCCCTGCTGGCCTCCTATGCTTTGGTGGCTAAAAGCTTGTCCAAAAGCCCATTGAGACGGCCCAGCATGGCCCGGGGGTCCTCGAGCAGCCCTGCGGCCATGAGCGCGTTGTCAAAGACCTGCTCGGCTACTTCGCCTGCCAACTCTGCGTCCACGTGCCGGATCCGTTCCAGCCGGGCGATCATCGCGTTGTCGGGATTGATCTCCAGATCAGGCTTGGTCTCCAGGCTTTGCGTGTTCTCGCGGTCCATCGCCTTGAGA
This sequence comes from Spartobacteria bacterium, assembly GCA_043788785.1. Classification (GTDB taxonomy): domain Bacteria; phylum Verrucomicrobiota; class Verrucomicrobiia; order Chthoniobacterales; family Chthoniobacteraceae; genus CAIURC01. The sequence goes on from JAYVTN010000394.1 coordinate 7,084, forward strand.
ATGCGCCGCATGCTGGCCGTCATGTGTTTGTCGCTATCGACTACGACCGCGGGACTGCCCACCAGACGCTGGGAGCTCCGCACATCGCCCACACGCTCCCCTAGCCGTCCCTTGATGAAGGTCGCCAGGCCGGTTGCTGCCTCCGCGCTCAATCCCGTGGACTCTTTTTCCAGGCTGAGCTCGGCTTTCTCC
>JAYVTN010000395.1:0-3907 GCA_043788785.1 Spartobacteria bacterium
CCCCCGCGGCGGCGGTCGGCACCCCCGCTCCCGCTGGGACAACGCCACCGGCCGCCCCAGCCACCCCCGCGAGCTCGTTATTCTAAGGCGCCCGTTCGCCGTTTGGGTCATTTAGGTCCCTTGGGTCCCTTGTTGCCGGTCGCCCCGCCCCTCGGGCCCTCCTGATTGGGCCACATTCCGTTTGCATCGCCGTGAAACGCAATGAGATAGTCCAACCCCTATGACTCTGACCGAAAAGATCCTTGCACGCGCCGGGGGCAAGGCGCGCGTTGCCGCGGGTGAAAACGTTTGGGTAAACGTCGATTTGCTCATGACCCACGATGTTTGTGGGCCCGGCACCATTGGCGTTTTCAAACGCGAATTCGGCGCAAGCGCCAAGGTCTGGGACAAGAGCAAGGTGGTCATCATTCCCGATCACTACATTTTCACGGCCGATTCGATGTCCAACAGGAATGTGGACATCTTGCGCGAGTTCGTCAGAGAGCAGGGGCTGCCGTATTTCTATGACGTTATTGACGATCCGGATGGGCACTGGCGTTTCGATGCTTCCCTAGGACAGACAAAGAAGCAGTACGGATCGCGCTACACGGGCGTCTGCCACACCACCCTTCCCTGGAAAGGACATACCCGGCCAGGCGAGATCCTTTTCGGCACGGACTCCCACACCTGCATGGCTGGGGCTTTCAACCAGTTCGCCACCGGGATCGGTAATACCGATGCGGGATTCATTTTGGGAACCGGCAAGCTTCTAATCAAAGTGCCCGAGTCCATGCGCTTTTTTCTGGAAGGCGCAATGCAACCTGGCGTGATGGCCAAGGACGTGATCCTCCATGTCATCGGCGACATCGGATTCGACGGCGCCACCTACCGCGCCATGCAATGGGAGGGGCCCGGGGTCAACAGCATGAACATGGATGACCGCATGACCATCGCCAACATGGCCATCGAAGCCGGCGGGAAAAACGCCATGTTCCCCTGCGACCAGAAGACGATCGATTACGTCAACGAGCGGACTGCTGAGAATGGCACAAAATCCACCTTCGAGCCCGTGGATGTGGATGCCGACCAGAGCTTTATTTACGACAAGGTATTCGACTTGTCGGCCTTGGAACCTACCGTGGCCTGCCACCCGGATCCGGGTCAACGCAAGCTGGCCAAAAACATGGGCGACGTGCAACTCGACCGCGCTTACATCGGCTCCTGCACGGGCGGTAAGACCAGCGATTTCCTCGCCTTTGCCCAAGTGGTCCAAGGCAAAACGGTAAAGATCGATACCTTCGGCGTACCGGCGACGACCAAGGTCGTCCAGGAACTCAAGGAGATGATCTGGGGCGGCCAAAGCGTGTGGTCCATCTTGGAAAGCGCGGGCGTCCGGATGACCGAGAACGCCTCCTGCGCTGCCTGTCTGGGTGGTCCCGTCGATACGTTCGGCAGGCTCAATACGCCCATGAAGTGCATTAGCGCCACCAACCGGAATTTCCCGGGCCGCATGGGCAACAAGGAATCCCAAGTCTTTCTCGCCAGCCCCTATACGGTGGCAGCGAGCGCGTTGACGGGCAAGATCACCGATCCCCGCGAGTTCATCAGCTGATGCAGTCCCGCCCGGTCCATCCCCGCTTTTTCCCCAATGAGTCCACGCCTGCCCGCACTGCTCCAGTTTGCGGTTCTGGCGTGCAGCTCAGGGGCATGGCTGGGCGCGTGTACCAGCCAGCCCAAGATTTCACCCGGCTCCCTCATGGTCGTCAGTGCGCAAAAGGCAGCCTTCTTCAAGTATGGCCCTGCACAGACCTTCGGAGCAGATTTCCAGCTCGCCCAAGGACAGACCGTGACCCTGCTGGAACGCTCCGTGGGCTTCAGCCGGGTTCTGGGCGAGAACGGAATTACCGGATACGTGGCCAACGAGGATATCCAACTGGCAGCGGTGCCCAAAGCGACGATGCCGCTCAACGTGGCGGGCAAACGCGAGTCCCGATCCGTGAGCCAAAAACCCGGGACTCAAAAGCACAGCCACGTTGAAGCAAGCCCGGACACGCCGCTCTTCGATGTCAGCGACCTGCCCGCACTGCCTGTAGGCCCGGCCGCTAAACCCGACCCTGTTAAACCCAATTAAGTGCCCGATCCTATGTCTAATGTCCTCACTAGTCCCATTTACGTCTGCGCCGACAACATCGATACGGACCAAATCATCCCTGCCCAGTATCTGACCTTGGTGCCAACCATCGCCGAAGAATACGAGAAGCTCGGCAGCTTCGCACTGATCGGATTGCCCGATGATCTCTACCCGACCCGCTTCGTGCCGGAAGGCGAACTCAAGACCCAGTTCAAGATCGTCATCGCAGGGCGCAACTTCGGCTGCGGCAGTTCACGCGAACACGCTCCCATTGCCATGGGGGCCGCAGGCGTCCAAGTCGTCGTGGCGGAATCTTTTGCCCGCATCTTTTTCCGCAATTGCGTGGCCACCGGGGAACTTTACCCCTACGACGCCAACGAGCGCTTGTGCGACACACTCAAAACAGGCGATATCGGGACTTTGGACTTTGAAAAGGACACGTTGACCGTCAATGGCGTGACCTATCCCCTTAAACCCCTTGGGGAAGTGCGCCCGGTCATCGACGCAGGCGGCATCTTCAACTATGCGCGTCAGACGGGAATGATCGCGGCCAAGCCCTAGTGTACCGCCGCAATTAGTGCACAGAATAAAGAGCCTGAGAAGAGCCTGAGAACCTATGCGATTTCCGCAATTCTAATGCCGGAGGCCTACAAGATATTAGCCGGTGGCGAGGCTTTGCGACCCCACCGGTGAAAGGCGTAATACAGGATGGCACGCCGGAGGTGTGCGGGAACAGTTCTCTTGGGCGTGAGGGCAAGTGATTGATTCCCAGCCGGACCCAGGAAGGCCAATGGCCTGATCTATTCCAGCCCGGGGCAACGCCGGACGCGGCCTGTCGAAGCACCGGCGTCGCCTCACAACAGGGTGATGCTAATCAAACCGTCCGAGGCCCCTCGATTGCCCGCTGGCCGGGCCGGTTTCAGTCCATTACTTGGAGCGGGCCGTTACCGCTTTGAATCTGGGCAGCCTTCCTCCTTCTTCATTGCGCTGGGAACCCCTTTCCTGAAATCCCTAGCCGTGGAGAGGTCCCCGGCATCGATCCCGCGCATCGCCCGGGCCCCGGTCTTGCGCCGGGGCCCGAACCGCCTTCGGTTCTTGCCAAAGAACTCCTCCACATACCGCCGGCTCCCCAACACCATCCCCTCGCTCAAGTACCGCAACCGGTACCGGAGCGCCTCGACCATCGGCATCCGCCCCTTGGCCCGGACCACCGCGTCCACCGCATCCTCCGAGAACCCGGCCCGCCGGGCAACGTCCCCGTCCGGGGTAGGCCCGCCCGCCACCTCGCGCCCTTCCTCGTAAAGGAAAAGCCGGTAGACAGCCAACGCCTCCTCCTGGGTGAACCGTTGTCCCCCGTGGAGCGCCTCACATACCCTCCGGATGCCTTCCCGCGCCAGCCCCTTGCCTAGGATCGCTTCCGCATACCCGCACCACCGATAGCTGCCCGGATCGGTCACGATCCCGGCCCGGACCGGATTAAGATCCACATACGCGGATACCGTGGCCAGCGCCGTGCCGGCGCCCTCCACGAGCACGCTGGTAAAGCGGCCGCTCCAGATTGAGCCCTTGCTCCCGATCTGACGGTTGTGCCAGTTGCTGAAGCGTTGTTTGAGCAGGCGCATGAACCAGCTCACATCCCACATCCGCCTGAAGAACTGCTCTCGAAGCGCCTCCGCAGCCCGGGCCGCCTCCGGCGTGCCCGCCTTGCGCAGCGCCCGGAGTTCCTGCTTGAGCGTATCGGCGCCATACGAGCACTTGGCCCGGCGCACGAGCTCCACCAGGCGCCGGTCCGAGGGC
>JAYVTN010000396.1:0-3788 GCA_043788785.1 Spartobacteria bacterium
GAGCAACAAAAAACCAACCAACAAGAAAGAGCGTAAATTAGAACTGCCGCTTTGAGCGGCTCACAATTTCAAGCCTCCGGCTTTGCCGGAGGTATCTGAGTTCCACGACCCTCCGGGGGCGCACAACGCCTTAGCCGCCCGCACCTGCACCCAATGGAGCCGGATCTCCGTTGGCTCTCTTTCGGCTTCGATTAACTCTCTTTAGGGTCCCGCGTCCTGTCAGGGCGCCAGCGATACGCCACCGCTCTGTCCGCTGGCTCCAGTCGTCAGGGACGGCCGAGTCACAAAATAACCCGAGCCCCCTTGGTTCGCTCCTTTGTTGAGCAAAATGCCATGGAAATCATCTTCAACCTCTCCACGTTATCCGTGGCAGCCAACTCCGGGATCAGGTTGGGCAGCACCGCTTTTCCATTGGCATCCGCCGCCAGGGAGCGATTCGCTGGGGTCGAGGTAATGGCCGGAGGCGTCCCGTCACTGACGGTGACATCGAATGAGAGCGTCCCCACATTACCGGCTGCATCGGTTGCGCTGACGATCACGTGAGTGGTTCCCACGCTCTGCGCACTGCCAACCTCCCCCTCCGCCCCCGTCCCCGATTCCTGTGGTCTTTGTGCCTCCGTTTCCTCCGGCTCGGAGCGCTCTTTACCGGCGTTCATGGGCTGGAAGCCCATGCCACCTTAAGCGCGTGCTACAGGATTGGCTTTTGGCTTTCATCCTCTAGGCTCTCTTCCAGCGCCATGCGGCTCCACGCCCGATCCTTAATCGCACTAGTCGCCCTGTTTGCGGGGTGTAAACCTGCTCCCGTGGCAACGGAGCCCCCAGCAGTGGCGACCTACACGGTCCGCGGGGTTCTCCAGAAACCCATCGAGCGCGATTCCACGGCACTGATCGCCCATGAGGAGATCCCTGGCTACATGATGGCCATGACCATGCCTTTCACTGCGGAAAGTCCCGCGGAACTCCGAGGGCTCCAACCCGGAGACGTGCTCACATTCGAGCTCCGCGTCACCGAACGCGAGAGCCGGATTTCCCGAATCAAACGAATCGGCCATACCCCTGTTTCCACTCCAGCTCCCCCCAGGCCCGCTCCGGATTGGGCTGTCGGACAAGAGTTGCCTGATGCCGCCTTCATCGACGATTCCGGCCACCCCTTGCGCCTTCAGGATTACCGGGGCCGCGCGCTGGCCATTACGTTTATATTCACCCGCTGTCCGCTGCCCGACTTCTGCCTGCGGATGAACGCGCATTTCAGCGACGTCCATCGCCAACTGAGCCAAATGGCGCCCAACGGGAATTGGGCGCTGCTCTCGATCACGCTCGACCCCGCTTACGACACTCCCGAGCGCCTTGCCGCGTATGCCTCGGCCTTCCGGACAGACGCCACGCATTGGAAATTCGCCACCGGTGAGCGGCCCGAACTGGAACGAGCCAAGGTGTTTCTCGGTCTTGATTCCAAAGGGGAAGGGGGCGACATCAGCCACAATTTACGCACGGCTGTCGTGGACGCCTCCGGGCGCGTACGGGCGGTCTTTGAAGGCAATGAATGGACGCCGGGCGAGTTGGTCGAGTCCATGCAAGCGGCCACGCACTAGCTCCGAGCCGTTCCCTAACTCCGGCGTCGCCGCGCACCGTCGCGGGATCGGCCGAGAGGGCGTAGTCAGCGACATTTGTGGTGCTAGCCGCAGTGGCCGTCCCCGTAAACCGGAGCGCCTGCCGGGTGGCCGTGGGCACGGCAGAGGTCGGTAGACCGAAATTGCCGTCCGAATCATTCGAGGTGCTTCCAGTATTCGTTCCCGTGTAGGACCCGAAAGCCACCGACCACAAGATCGCGCCCGCATCACTCTCAAACGTGACTTTCCCGCCATTGAGATAGCTGGCCGGAATCGCGTTCAAGAGCGTGAAGTCTGAACTGTATCCCGCAACGCCGCTCATGGTTAGGTTGAAGGCTGCCGTCGACAGCAGGATATTCGCGCCCGATGCGTTATTGGAGACGTTGGAAGCGATATCCAGCAACAGGACTGGGTTGAGCCCCTGCGAATCATAGGCCTTCAGTCGGGCACTGCTTACCAGGCCTTGCCCCGTAGAGCGCATTCGGAGCTGGATAGCCTGAGCCGAGGTATCCCCGTTGATTCCACCGATGATCTCCTCGATCTGCATTAAGTGAAATGAAGCATCCGCAGACGGAGCCCAACTTGCACATGCGACAAAAAGCGGGGTAAGGAAACGTGCCTTCATAGGAAAGGGGTGGGCTGCCGCTCTATCTTGAAACCAAAATGGTGGTCATCAATCCTTTAATCCGCAAGATCTGGGAGCTAGCCGGGAAGCGTGGGTTCGGTTAACGCATTCATAGATGCCAGAATCCACCCGCAGCGAGTCGCTACAGCCCGCCCGATGGGAATGGCTGCTGCTGGCAGCGTCCGGGGCCGTGCCGGTCAGCTTGCTATGGGATTATTCGTGGGAATCGACGGTGGGCATTGATCTAGTCTGGGGCGGACCGCACATCCTCACTTATATCGGCGTCGCGCTGGCCTGACTGGCTTCGGTGTGGATGATCGCAGCCGGCACCCGGCGCGCGGAAGGCGTCTCCCTGGGCGCTCTGCGCGGACCACTTGGGGCTTGGGTCGCCCTTTGGGGCGCAGCAGCGTTCGGTGTCACCATGATTCTGGATCGCTGGTGGCAATCCACCTATGGCCTCGCCGCCGGGATTTGGCATCCGCCCCAAATTGCAAAAGCCTTCAGCTTCCTCGCTGTTAGCTTGGGCGCATTCCTTTGCTGGCCGGTGCGGTTGGAAAGGGGCGAGCGTGGAAGTGGAATCGGCTTCAGCGCGGCGGGCGGGGTGCTGCTCGCGCTAGTAGCCGCGTTCACTTTGGCGGAGAGCTTCGCAAACCGGCAACACTCGGCGACCTTCGGGCGCTTTCCAGCCACCCGCGCAGCCAGCATCTCCATGGGCTTAACGGCATTGATGGTTTGGATTCTACCGCTTGTGCCCGGTTCGCCATTGGCTGGCCCAATCTACCATCTTCGAGATCACCTGCTTCCGCCCCCTTTCCCTCTGCTGTTGGTGGCTCCCGCGGTTGCTCTCGATTGGTTGCTCCGCAGCGCCAACCTCTCTGCTCTGCGTCGGAGTGCTGAGGCCGGATTAGCTTTCTTCGTCCTCTTCATTGCAGCGCAATGGCCCTTTGCCAATTTCCTGCTTTCGCCGCGTGCCGATCATCCATTCTTCGCCGGAGGCGGCCGTCACTGGCCGTTCTTCATGCGTTTGAGCGAGGGGGCCCAGAACGAGTTCTGGCCGGGCACGCCCTTTGATCTTTTCCACGCCGCCACGGCCCTCGCGTTGGCTCTTCTCACCTCCCGTGTCGGGCTCGCAGTCCATCACTTTCCCTTATGCCTTTCCCCAATCGGGCGGATACCGGGTTTGGACACAAGTTCGCGTGGACGGGCGGGTGCTCACGGGAGTATTCGACCTCGAAGTCCTGTAGCGTGCAGGCCCGCTCTGGAAGGACGGAAGACGCGCTATTCCCGCAAGGCCAGCGGGGCGTTGTCGTAAACGATCACGCGATCAAAGAATGGCTTGCAGAGGCTAACAAAGCGCTGATGGTCTTGACAGCCGCTCTGGTAGAACTCGTGGTCCTCCATCGTTTTGAATTGCAGCATCAGCGAGTAGTCGAAGCTGTGATCGGTCACCGGGCGCTCGTCGGTGGGAGCCGGTTTGCTCACGGTGCCCTGTGCGAGGTAGCCGATCCGGGCGACCCGGATAAGCTCGGCTTCAAAGCTCCCCCGCTGCTCAC
>JAYVTN010000397.1:0-16339 GCA_043788785.1 Spartobacteria bacterium
CCGGAGAATGTCCTGGACTGCGGCGACGACTTCCTCGAGTTCGCCGTCACTCAATCGGGGCGAGAGCGGCAAGCTCACGGTTTGCCGTCCAATGCGCCGCGCATGCGGATAATGGGCAGGGTCCCAGCCGAATGTCCTCTGGTAATAGGGATGCTCGGGGATGCTCAGGTAATGGACCCCGACCCCCAGCTTGCGTTGGTGCATGGCATCCAGGAAAGCATCCCGGTTTTCCGGGATCAAAATAGGGAACAGGTGATGGCCATGACGGTCCCCGGGCTCGGCCTCGGACTGGAAGCCCAGGGACAAGCCTCCCAAAGTCTTGCGGTAGTGGCCTGCGATCGCACGCCGACGTTCCCACCAGCCTTCCACACGCGCCAGTTGATGGATGCCCAACGCCGCTTGGATATCCATCATGTTGTACTTAAAGCCGCATTCCTCGATCTGGTAATGCTTGAACCCGGCATCCGAGTAGCGGCTCCACGCATCGTGGCTCATTCCATGGAGGGCAAGCATCTTGATCCGCTTGTGATCGGTGTCTTTGCGGGCCAAAACCATCCCGCCTTCGCCTGTGCACACGTTTTTTGTCGCATAAAAGCTGAAACACCCGAAGTCCCCGAGGGTACCCGCGGGACGCCCCCCGCTGAGGGTCTCGATCGCATGCGCGCAGTCCTCGATGAGCTTGAGTCCATGCTTGTTGGCCAACTCCACAAAGCGGTCCATCGGGCAGGGCAACCCGGCAAAATGCACCACCACAATGGCACGGGTCCTCGGTGTGATGCGCCGTTCCACGTCCTCCGGGCAGAGGTTCATGGACCCGGGTTCCACATCCGCGAGCACCGGGGTCGCCCCACTGTGGATGATCGCGTTGACGGTTGCACAGAAGGTCAGCGCCGTCGTTATGACCTCATCCCCCGGGCCCAATCCCGCCACCAACATGCTTAAATGCAGCGCTGCCGTGCACGAATTAACTGCCACGGCCGAGTCCACGCCCTTATAGGCTGCAAATGCCCGCTCAAAGCGCGCCACCTTCGGCCCGGTTCCCAGCCATGCCTTCCTCAGTGAATCTATGACCTCCTCAATCTCCTCCTGTTCGATCAGCGGTTGGCCAAAGATCAGGTAATCACTGCGTTTATTCATGGTAGGCAGAAAACATAGGCATTGAACGCCCGTTCGGCAGTGGAATAGAAAGCCCCGCCCCCTACAACCCATTTCCTACCCGTACAAAATGCCTCCAGATTTGACACTGGTCATCCCGTGCTACTGCGAGGGTTCGCACATTGGGGTCTCATTTCCCAACCTCATGAGTGCCCTGCGGCGCTCGTCGCTGAGCTACGAGGTGGTCTTCATCGATGACGCGTCCCCGGACGATACCGTGGAGAAACTCACCGCCCTCATTGCCCAGGAACCCCATGCGCGGCTCGAGCGCAACCCCACCAACCTAGGCCGGGGCGGGACGGTCATGCGCGGGATCCACATGAGCCAGGCCAAGGTGGTTGGCTTCATCGACATCGACCTGAGCACCCCTCCCCTCTACATCCCCCATCTCACCCATCTCATCCTCGAAAACACGGCCGACGTGGCGACGTGCCATCGCTCCTATAAAATCGAACTCGCCGTCCTCTCCCGTGTCTGGCTCCGGTACGTGCTCAGCTACGGCTACCGCTCCTTGAGCCGCTGGGTTCTGGGCCACCCGCTCCATGATACCGAAACCGGCTGCAAATTCTTCGACCGCGCCAAGATCCTCCCGGTCCTCGAACGGATCGAAAACCCGCGTTGGTTCTGGGACACCGAAATCATGGTCCATGCGTGGATGGACGGCCTGCGTATTCATGAGGAAAAATCCATCTTCATCCGTAGACCGGAGAAACCGTCCACGGTGAAGGTCGTGCGGGACGTATTGGAGTACCTCCGCAATCTAGCCGCATTCCGGGCGAAGGTTCGTCGGCGATCCCAAGCCGCGCATTCCAAACCGGCTCCGAGCTCGCCATGATTGTTTTCAGCCTTCGACGCGAGGCGCGAGTCAGCGGGGAGTCCGCGAGCTTCGCCCTCCTGCGAGAGATTCTTGAGCAATCTGGGATTGTCGTCCAATCGGAGTCCGAGCTCGCTGCCAAGGGCTCCCCCGCAACGGCTGCCCTTCAGCGGCTCGCGGTCCTGACCTCATTGGCCAATGCCAACACGACCGACACCCTTCTAATCAAGCTCCCGACTGCGGCCCAGCTACCCTTGGCCCTCTACGCCGTTCGCGGGTTCCGGGGCCGCCGGATTTTCTGGATAGACGGCCTGCTCTGGCGCCCGCTCCCGCCCGTTTTGATGGCAAAGGTGCTCTGGGGGGAACCGCTTTTGAACGTGGCCCGGAGCGTAGCCAACAACCCGGGGTGGCTTTGGGCCGTGCGCGACCGGGGGCTCGAACTGGTGGTGGCCTCCCATACCCAAAGGATCGAACTGGCGGCCTGGTTGCCTCGGGCGCAAATCCATGTGATCCCCAACGGTTCCCCGGAGAGCGCCCCCCCGTCCGAGCCGGCCCTTTCCGAGGATGCGGGGCTCCCAGGCCAGCGGCCAGCGGAGGACCCGACCAGTTTTGGCTACATCGGGCACTCCTACCTGACCAAAGGGGTGTGGGACATCCTCGCGGCCCACCGGATCTTGAAAGCCCAAGGCCAAGCCCCGCAGTGGCTCTTCGCCCTGAGCACACTGGGAGGCGAGGGGTTCCAACAAGCCTTGATCCAAGAGGGCCTCGAGCCCCTGGGCCACGTCCAGAAGAGCTCCTTCTACCCACGTTTGCGCGCCTTGGTCGCCCCGTACTGGACGGCTTGGGGTACCCAAAGTTTCCCTAACATCCTTCTGGAAGCCATGCAGGCGGGCGTCCCCGTGATCACCTCCGATCTCCCACTCTCGCGCGAACTCTTTCCCGATCACCTCGCCCTCTTTGTTCCCCCGCACCGTCCACTGGCGCTGGCCGAAACCCTGCTCGCCGTCCAGCAAGGCCAGCTCCCACTCCCAAAACCTGAATTGCTCCGAGCCCATTTCCAGACACACTATTGCCCGGAGAAAATCGCCACCCTCTGGCGCGATCTTCTAGCGCCTAAATAATCACATCATTTGCAACCTGTAGAATCAAAGTTAGTTGGAACCCAATGGCTGCGGCCTGTTTTTCTCGGACATTTGCCGAGGGCTGTCTTCTATGACCGCGAGCACAGCCCACACAGTAAAGGGGTCTCTGGACTTGGGTTTCCATCGAGCCGCAGCCTTCCTGCCTGCTCTCTATGGGCTTTGTGGTCTCTGACCCGAAAATTTACCACTGACGAAGAAGCCGAAAACCGGGCAATCCCATCCTCTGTGCTCTCTGTGTCTCTGTGGTTACATCCCGCCCAGATACAAGGCTGGATTGGTTCCTACCACAGAGCACACAAAGTTCACAGAGAACAACCCGTTTCCCATGTCTGATCCCAAGGAACGCTACTACTCGGATTCTGAAGTTGTTCGCAACTACGAGCAGCGCCGTTTCGGACGGGGCGCCGGCCGGTTTGTGGCTCAAAAGGAAGAAGCCACCATCGCCGGGCTGATCGCTTCGCTCAATCTCAAGGCAGGCGCTTGCGCTCTGGATTGCCCCACGGGCACTGGCCGACTCCTGCCGCTACTCCTCTCTCAAGGCTTGGCGCCCATCGCTGCGGACATCTCCCAGGCTATGCTCGATTCCGCCAGTCGCTTCAACCTCGCCCGATGCCTGCTGGCCTCCGCCTCCGCGCTCCCCTTGGCGGACGATTCCGTGGAACTCTGGCTCATGAGCCGGTTCGCTTTCCACTTTGCCGATCTCCGGCCCTTCTTCAAGGAAGCGGCCCGCGTGCTTGTCCCGGGAGGCCACCTGCTCTTCGACATCTACCATTGGACGCCGCGCCAATGGATCCCGGGCAACCAGAGCTTTCTCGGGGGACGCACCCACACCCATCGCATGGCAACCCTCGAGCTCTGGCTCAAGGCTTGCGGGTTCGAGCTCGTCGCCCGCACACCCACCTTCCTGCTCGCCCCGTATCTTTATGGATTCATGCCCGGATTCCTCCCGGCATTTCTGGAATCAATTTCCGATTCCTTAGCTCCAAGGTGGAAAACCAAGAGCTACTTGTTAGCCCGGAAAACCCCCGGGCCCGTGAGCTGATTCCATGGCGTGGACTTCTCCAATCTACTGGTCGCCCCTGCTGTATCGGACCACGATGCGCTTGCTCTACGGCGGCGCTCTGGAGGAACGCTACCAAGTGGTTGACCGTCTGATCCCAGACGGGGCCCGTGTCACCGAACTCTGCTGCGGTTGCGGGTACCTGTACGAGTTCCACCTCAACGCGCGCGGCATCCGTTATATCGGGTTGGACTTGCTGCCTGCGATGACCTCCCGGCTGCGGGCCATAGGTGCGCGCGTCGAGCAGGCGGATGTCGCCAGCGCCCCGGTGCCGCCAGCCGACTATGTCGTCATGCTCGGCTCCCTTTACCACTTCCATCCCAATGAAGCGGCGATCCTTTCCAAGATGGCAGGGGCAGGCACCGGCATTGTGCTTGAACCCATCCAGAACCTCAGCCAATCGGGCAACTTCCTGGTGCGCCTGCTCGCGAGGTCCATGAGTTTCATTTCGGGAACCAGCTCCCATTTCCGGCTCAGCGGCGCGCGCATGGACGAGGTCCTCGCCCTAGCCGGCGTCGAAGTCGTTTCCAGTACGGATGTGCTCGCGGGCCAATACCGCCTCACCGTGTTCCGCCAGCGCGCCCGATGAGTCTCCGGGCGAAATGGCCGGTGTACTTGCGTTGGTGTTTTACGCTCGGGGCGCTCGGATTCCTAGCCACACGTGTGGACCTGCGGCAGCTCGCTTCCCTAATGGCAACCGTCAATCCCTCGTGGTTGGCCGCAAGCATTGCCCTGAGCGTGGGCGTCATCGCACTCATGAGTGCGCGCTGGAACCTGGTGCTCCGGGCCTGCGATCTCCGGGTTCCCCTGCAAGACACCCTTCAGGTCACCTTCATCGGGCAGTTCTTCAATAACTTCCTGCCGGGAGCCACCAGTGGGGATTTGCTCAAAGCCTACGCGGCCAGCCGATGGGCTCCGGACCGAAAAGCCGCCCCGTCGGTATCTATCGTGTACGACAGGCTTACCGCGATGCTCGGGCTCACGATCATCACGGCGCTTGTCCTCGCGACCCAAGCCTCCTTGGATCCAATGCTTAGCCGCGTCCATCAACGGCTGATCATTGTCGCGGTCGCGGCCCTGGCAGGTGGGGGCCTCCTGCTCACCGTCGGCCGCCGCAACTTAGCCAAGGCCTTGGCCCATCTCGCCAATCGTCCGCGCTGGAATTTTCTCCACAGGTATCTGCGCCATTGCCGCCTGGCTCCGACCCATGTCCCCCATTTCTTCGCAGCAGCTCTGGGCGTTTCCATCCCAACGCATCTCCTGAATGTTGCGGCGGCCTATTGTGTGACCCAAGCGGTCCATCTGGACGTCACGCCCGGGCAACTCGCCGTTGCGGTGGCATTTGTTCACCTCTCCTGCATTCTCCCTGTCAGCATCGGAGGCCACGGCCTGCGCGAGGCGGGCTTTCTCTTCATCTTCGGCTTGTACGGGGTGCTGGCAACCGGCCCCGCCTACGAGCGCACCTATCAACAGGTTCTAGCCTTTTCCCTCCTGTTCTTCGCCAGATCCCTTCTCTCTAGCTTGCCCGGAGCCGTTTGCTACCTGCGGATCAAGCAGCAGGCTCTTGCCGCTCCGGGGCCAGAGCTCCCAGCCTAGGCGCCCGCACCTAAGCAGATCCACCCGGCCCCCCTCGACCTCGTGCACCGGTCGGGCGGTGGGTTTCACGCAACGCCTCGCAAAGGCGCAACGTTTCCGGAGCCGGAGTGGCTGGGGCGGATCGGCGGATAAATGCAGATGAGCTGATGGGAACCAGGAACTTGCACGCAACACGTCTGACTATCTGCGTCGATCTGCGACATCTGCGGACAATCCAGCTCCGCTGATCAGCAATCTGCGGGGCCCCACTAGGCGCGTTTTCCGACGGACCGGGGCGAATCGGGCCTCCCGCAACACATATTCCGATATTATCCGCAGATTGCGCAGATGACACAGATGTCGTCGGGGGTGCAGTCACCAACCACATCTGTCTTATCTGCGCTATCTGCGGATAAGGGGTCGCTGGCGCTTATTGGCGAGGGCGTTCACTCCCCCTCAGAGGATGTGCGTCTCCTTGTAATCGCTCCGCAGGACATATCCGCGAGTTCCGGCAACTTTCTCCACAAAGCCAGCTTTCTCGAACTTGTTAAACGTGTTCCGAATTTTCCGATAGAAGGTATCGAACTGCTTGATATCTCCTTCTGCGCCGCCACGCTCGTACCAGAGAGCAAAGGCTGCTTGTTTTGCGCTCGCTGGCTTGACCTTGCAGAATCGGTTGTGCCGATATACCACGCCGAGCGCGCGCTTTGCAGTGTCGTCCAAATCATTAAAGCCGGAGCCAAGCATCGCCCGCAACTCCTTCAAATATTCACGTTGCACCAGCACCCTGTCCGCGATGTAAATCGGATATGCGGCCGTACTCATCGGGTGTTTGCTGATGAGTCCCGCTTTTTCTAGGTCGCGCAAAGCGGTGAAGTGGTTGTTATCCGGGGTGAGCAGGATCGTGTAGCGGAGTTGTTGGTTGGACCACTCGGACTTGATCAGGTAGGCCAGAACCAGCTTCTGCTCCTCGCTCAAACTTCCGCCCTCAAGCCGGTCCTCGATGTGCCGGTCAAAGGCTCTGAATAGCCGCTCCATCTGCTCGTCAAGCAGCTGACCTGCGCAAAGATGCAGGCACACTTCCTCCGAGTAAATGCGGTAGTAGGGCAGGTCGATCCGGTTCTCCAAGCACAGGTTTACCAGCGTGGCCATCCCGATGCCACGCCCCTCCCACTTACGATACACCCGCAGCACGTCCGCGAGCTTGGGGTTGCGTGGCTTGGCCTCGGGTAGGATACGGCGCACCGGGATTGCAGCATCGCCATCCTCGAGGATCAAGTTCCGACGGAAACGCCCCGGATTGCGGATGGCAATGTGCACGCCCGGCTTGATGGATAAAATCACCTGCTTGTTTACCGAATAATCCCGGTGCGCCAGTGCGTTGTTCACTGTCTCCCTGAGCAGTTCTTCCGGGTATTGTGGCCTAGCGGTTCCGCCGTGCTCCACCGTGATGCCCACCTGAATGTTCCGCAGCAGGTAACCCAGGCTCGACTCCATGAGCTGGAGCACGTTGTCCACGAAGTCCTGCTTGTCCTGCGCAATCTGCTGCGGCACGTCCACATAGCCATGCACATGGCAACGAAAGCCCATTCGGTCCCCCGGATGTTTCCCACAAACCAGTGCCCCAAGAATGGTAACCGCTCTATCCTTCAAAAAACAGCGCCGCTCCAGAAAAGGCCGCGCCGCGTCCAAATCCGGTTTCAGCGTCTCAATGGCCTGCGGTTGGTTGAGGTGGAAGATGAACTGGTTGAGCTTGGTCAGATCCAGATCTGATTCCGTCATGCCCGATAAAGGCTGGAGTTCCTTGGCGTGCGCCGCCTCCTCCTTAAACTCCTCCTGCGCCTCTACCTCTTGGTCAGATAGCTTGTGGTCGCCCGTCAGGAAGCGCCTATAGGCCGTGCCATTGGAAAAAACAAACTTCCGGTCCGCCGCTAGTTCGTCCACATAAACGATTGCGATGCGCTGCCCCGACAGCGTGCGTATCTCCATAGGGGGAAAACAGTCCCCCAAATCCTGCTTCACGCCTTTCCTATCCGTAAAAAGGCGCGGAAATTCCTTTAGATTCGGCTCTGCGTGATCCTTCCAGCCCGTCACCACATAGCGCCGTGCCGAACCGGTGCCCTCCTCTTTCACGCCTAGGATTAGAATGCCACCGCGCGTATTCAAAAACGCGTTCACGCTCTTGTGCCGCTCCTTCCACTCTCCGCCCTCCGCTGGCACTGGTTTGATCTCCAGCCACTCCGTCTCGAGCTCCACAAATCGACCTTGTTGAATCAACTCGGTAAGTTGGAGAAGAATATAATCAATCGGCTTCATGCGCGGAGGTCATCGTAGGGAAGCAGGGCAGCTTTGCATCACTCTTCTTTCAGGGCTCCGCTGGCCTCCGCTGGGCACCTTACGCCACCTAGCGCCCTCAGCTACTTCGCCATTGAGTTCGAAGACCGCATGCCCAACAACAAAACGCTTCAAGCGGCAATCATTTACTCAAAAACGTCCTCATGGTGTAAACCCGCATCTCCGCCTAAAGCGATCAAAAGAGCTGGGCCCCACCGCAACGAAGGTCCGCTGCGTCAGGATGACCCCTCTACCGCCTCCAGACCTCGTCTCCCAGCGGCAGCTCGTTCAACTCGGCCCGGGCTTCGCGCCACGTTGGGTAATGCTTTTGGAGGATCGTTAAGAAACGGTCGCTGTGCGTCGGCTCCAACAGATGCACCATTTCATGGACAATCACGTACTCGAGCAGGTCCTTCGGCTTCTTCACCAGTTCGGTATTGAGCCGGATGTGTCCACGCCGATGGTTGCAGCTGCCCCACTTGGTCTTCATCCGCTGGAGGAAATACCCGGCGACTTTGACCTTCAGCTTCGGCTCCCACTTGCGGATCAGTGCCGGCGCGGACTGGTGAAGCAGACTCTTATGCCACTCGTGCATGACACCGGCACGTTTGGCAGCACTACTCCCAGGCCGCACCGTCAGCGTGATCCGCTTGTGATCCAGGGACACGAATGGCTTCGCGTCCAGGCACACGACCTTCAAGAGATGCCTTCGCCCCCAGAGGAAGTGGCTTTCCCGGGTAACGAACAGCCTCGGAGTTTCCCGGGCTTGCTTGGCGAGCCGCTTCTGCTGCTCACGGATCCAGCCGAGTTTGGAGATCGCGTAGGCCCTTGCCACCTCTAGCCGCGTCCCGAGCGGAGCAGCCATCGTCACATGCCCGTCCGGCGGGTGCACGGAGAGATGGACGTTTTTGATGTCCTTGCGGGTGACCGCTATGGAGACATCCCCCAATTGGATGGTCTGGGTCATCAGTAACCGGGCTGGTTCTTGATGAGATCAAACAGCGCCTGCGTGGCCTCCTTATTTTTACCCATCAGTGGATATAGCGCATTAAGCACCTGTCTGCCACGGGGGCCCTCAATGTCCTCTTTCCAACCGGCCGGGGCCTTCTCCAGCACGGTCTTTTCGATCTCCAGCGCCAAAGCAGCACGCGTCCCAATGGCATCCGCCTCCTCCTCCTGAACCGTGGAAGACATGGGGTCCACCAAGATGGTTGGCAGATTGTTGAAAATCACGATTGCCCCGGGTCTCCCGTGCAACTCCGCGGGAACACCACTGGAGGGAGTCTTCGCGGCCATTTTCTTTACCAGCTCTTCGGCCTGCTTCAGGAACCTCTCGTAGGACTCCACGTCCACGCGCTTCTGCTTGATAAGATCTTCCAGCAACTTGGAGATCTCCTCGTAGAATTTCGGATCGGTGAGCTGGTTCCGGATGATCGTCTTGCGGACGTTGTTGATGATCCCTTCAGCAATGGCGTTCTTTGAGAGCTTGCCCTTCTGGTTGAGCTGTTTGGCGATGGCATCATTGATACCGGTCGCGACAATCAATTCCGTGAGCGACATCGAACTAAGATTACCCAGATCCTCCGCGTGATCGGCTTGGATGTAGGTGTTGATCAGGTGACGCATGTCGGCCTCGTAAGGCTTGATGTCCAATTCCTCACCGGAATGCTTTTTGGTCGCATCGCGCAGATCGGCGTAGAACACGGTCTCCTTTTGCAAAGCCTCAATCTCAGCGGCGGTATAGCCCGCCTTGTCGAGATCCTGGGCAATGTCCGCGTAGGCCCGCAGGAAGGTAGCAGTAGTCTTGTAGAACGAAATCCGCAGGGGCTCGGTCTCCGTGAGGGCATTGGGATCTGAACTGTCTCCACAGAAATAGCGCAGGAATTGCTCCTGCTCGCGAGGGGGTGCGACCGGGGCGCACAGGTAAGCGAGGGCCTCGCGGGCCTCATCGAGCCGTTTTCTCCCCTCCGTGAGCCAATCCTTGAGCTCGACGTTGGAATCGCTGCCGCAGGTTTCCGTATCGAGCTCCCCGGAGGTGTAAACCGCGATGGAGTTCTGCACGTTCTCGAACAGCTCTTTGAAATCCACGATGTAGCCGTAAGGCTTGTCATCGCCGTCCAGACGGTTGGTGCGGCAGATGGCCTGGAACAGGTTGTGATCCCGCAGCTCGTTATCGAGGTAGATGTAGGTGCAGGAGGGCGCATCGAACCCGGTGAGGAGCTTACTAACCACGATCAGCAGCTTCATGGTAGCCGGCTCCTTGATGAAGCGCCGCTTCACCGCATCCTCATATTGCTTGGTCGTTTGGCCGTCTGTGAGGACGTACTGTGTGTAGGTATCGAACTTGTAGCGTTCGTCACTGTTCGCCGGCTCCGTGGCAATCGCAGTGGGATTCGGCTCAAATGACGTGATGATCCCGCAGTATTGACCAAAGGTTTTGGTCTGGAAGATCCGGAAGTAATGGCAGGCATCGTAGATGCTAGCCGCCACGAGGATCGCAGTGCCCCGGTCGTTGTTGAGGCGCGGCAGGACCCCGAAATCGTGGATGATGCTGGCGACGATCCGGGCTTTGCGTTCCTCAGAACTCATGAGCTCTTCCATCGTCGCCCAGCGCTTGCGCAACACCGAACGCTGGTAGCTGTTGAGCCCCCTGGTCCGTTTATCAAACCAGTCATCGACCGCTTTCTTGGAAGTCAGGCGTTGCGGCACGTCGCGTGCCTCGTATTTGAGGTCTAACACCACGTTGTCGGCCACCGCTTCGTGGAACTTGTAGGTGTGGATGAATGTGCCAAACACTTCGCGGGTAGTTTCCCGGTCCTTGCGTAAAAGCGGCGTGCCGGTGAAGCCCACGAATATCCCGCCTTCCAACCAGCGCTTCATCTGCTTGTTCATTCCCCCGCCCTGGGTGCGGTGACACTCGTCCACAAAGACATAAAGCCGGCCTTGGACCGGCGGCGGAGTTCCTTTGAGGTCCAAGCTAAATTTGTGGATCAACGCACACATTAGCCGCGGCTGGGCCGCCGCGAGCTTGCTCTCAAACTCTTTGCGCGAGGTGATCCGCAACGAGGGCGAATCCGGGCTGATCACCCCGGCATCCCGCATCACGCCTTCAATCTGTTTGTCGAGTTCATCCCGGTCGGTGATGATCAGCACCCTGCCGTTCGGATCATATTCCAGCAACCACTTGGCCAGCATCACCATGAGGATGCTCTTACCGCTGCCTTGGGTATGCCAGATCACCCCACCCTCGCGCCGACGTATCCGTTCCTGGGCTTCCTTGAAGCCTTGGTACTGGTGCTTGCGTGGGACCTTCTTCTGGCCGCCATCGAAGAGGATGCAATTGCGGATGATATCCAGCAGCCGGGCCTTCTCGCACAGCTCCGCGAGCGGTCCATCCAGCAAGGCTCCAGCCGCGATGGAGCCGCCCGGAGCATTCGTTGCCTTCCATTCCGAAAAGAACTTCTCAGGGGTGCCAGTTGTCCCGTAACGCAGCCCCTGCGAATCGTTGCCAGCCAAGACAAGCTGTACGGTGCTGAAAAAGCCCATGTTGAAGATCGCGTCCTGGTTGCTGATGAGCTGGCGCACCCCGTCGCCCACTTCCACCGACCCACGTTTCAGCTCAATGACCGCCACGGCAATCCCATTGATGTAAATCACCAGGTCGGGCCGCCGTTCATACCCGCCCTTGAGCGTCACCTCCTCCGCAAGCGCGAAATCGTTGTTCTCCGGGCTTTCCCAGTCGATCAGGTGCACCGTCTCATAAGATTTCCCAGCGGCGATCTGCACAGGGACCCCGTACCGCAGCCAGCTGTAGGTCCGGAGATTCGCTTGATACAGCGTGATTCCCGTGGCGTCCGCTGCGATCTCCAGCTTCTTGAGGGCCCCGGAAATATGCGCGTCCGAGTAACCGCGCTTCCGCAAGTTAGCCTCCAACAGCTCCGTCTCTATCGGCCGGTTACCCGCCCGCTTGCTCCACTCACCAAGGTAGCGGTAGCCCAAGCCACCCAGCGCCGTGAAGAGTTTCACGACGCGATTCTGGGTTACACGTTCCGGGCGGGGTTTTTCTGCCATGGCGGTTAATCCATTTGGTGTGCCGACACAGCAGTTGTCCAAGTAAGCGGCCTACTCTGCAACCCTGATGTCCTCTAACCTCGCCAAAGTGTACCGAGGACGCCCTTGGCCGACTTGGACGACGCTCAATGAAACCCTCGCGGGCTTATAAAGGTAATCACGGTTGATGGCGTTAGGATCACTAATGTCTGGTCCGACTTTCCCGCGTAAAACCCCGCTCTGATTGATTGGCTTAAACTCAAACGTCCGACTTGTGGGAAGCGCTCCTTCGAAACAACCAGTAAACTCTTCCGTGATTTCTCGGATGTTGTCGGCATTTAGGCGTACCGCGGAATCGCGGACTTCCTGGCTACCAGCAAAACGGAAGAAAGATTCATGGAACTCCAGCCCACACCAAGCCTCTTGCTCAGCGATGTAAGTCAGAAACTCGGCCACTTTTTTCACAGCTCTCGGATGAATTTCATCCACGAGTTCAGAAAGATCATCGTCACTCCCCTGGGAGGCCACGCGAAACAACTGCCCCAGCCTCTGCATAGCCACGTCCGTCTTTTGCGGAGTTCCAAAGTTCATCTCAGGCTGGGTGGGATCTTCGCCAGCGCTTGGAGCCGGAAGCTCATACTCAAAACCAAAGGAGCCGATAGCGGTGCCAGTGATGATTAGTTGATTCTTCTGCTTGTCCGGGATCGGTCCCATGTAACGAAGATTATCGCTGATGCCGGCGACGATCGCGCTAAACGCCTCGGTGAAGCAGCCGGACGCCTTACTGGCAAATTCCGCGGCAATGCCGTGGCTGCCTAACACGGGGTTTCCCCGGAAAGTGAGGCGGGCCTTTTTCGGAAGCAGCCCGGGGTTGATTCCTGAAATTTCCTGTTTGGCGTTTTTCAAGCGTGCCTCAAAGCTCATTCGATCAATCACTCTGTCCGCAGGAATTTCCGCCAAGATAGACTCGAGCTCGTTGATTTCCGAGTTTAGGAATACGTATTCGTCATGATTCATGAGCGCTGTCCTTCCGGGCGGCAATACTCCGGAACTGTTCCAATTTGGTATCATCGTGCGCTGTAGAGCCAAGTGAGCTTAGGAGGGCTGGAAGTTTTCACAAGGCAGTTTGGCCACTTTTGGTGAACCCCACCCACTCGACGATGCCTGCTTTCCTGAGCGGGGCAATTTGCTTTTCGATGGCGCTTGGCGTTAAGCCCAGCTTCTCAGCGAACTTCGGGACTGTCAGCCGGGGATTGGTTCTGAGCTCAAACAAGATCCTGCCCGCCGCTTCTCCCGAACTTTCTCCCGAACTTTTCGTCGCCCCCGCACCGGCGGGTGTCGTCCCGCCAACTCTCCTTCCATTCGATGTACTGGCTTTCCTTCATACCAAGCGCGTCCTGCCGGTGAGCAGTTCCTGCATCATGCCCTGCTTGAGGGCGCGGGTCTTTTCCCGCCGATGCTCCAGCGCCGCCAGCTCCGCGTCCATATCGGTTAGCACGGCGGCGATGGCGGTTTGTTCGGGGAGCGGCGGAAGTGGAATCTCGACCGCACGAACATCTCGGCTATTCATCGAGGGGTAGTTGGACCCGGTAAGTAGAGCCTCAATCTGTCTAATGACTGGAGCAGCAAATAGATGCTGGAAGATGTAGCCAGCGTGGGAGATGCCCTCACGACAGCGCAGAACGCAGAATCCCGTGGAGCATACCCAGTTTGATTCGGCGCTCTGGAAGAAAAAGTGCGATAGAAGGTTGGGACGGACTGTCGAGACCAACACATCATTGGAACGCAGCTTTCGACGCGCACGAGAAGGAGCAGTAGCGAAGACTTGCTGGGCGCATCCTCTAAGATTCCCACAGTCTACATCTTCCAAGGAAACATACTTGAAGGAGTAGTGAGGACTTGTGCTGCTGCCGAGATTCTCTGGGTCGGTTTCTACGATCTCCCCAAGCGTCTTCACCACCCAAGCTCCGCTAAAGCCTGGGAGGCGGGTTTGGCCGGTGAGGAGCTGATGCATGGCGGCCTGTTTGAGATTGCGCTTCTTGGCGACGAGCCGCTCCAGGCCTCCCAGCAGCCCATCCAAATCGCTTAACGCCGCAGCGATGGCCCGTTGCTCATTTTTGGTTGGCCACGCAAGGTGCAACCGAGCGAATCGTGAGCCACCGAGATGTGCGACCGATGTGGTCTGAAGTGCAATACGAGCGAAAACACCAGTCTGTTGGCAATGTCGAAAAAGATAGGAGGCATACTTTTCGGAGACCCCTGCGCGTGCTCTAAACCGCAAAAGGGCATTCTGGATGGCGCATGGTTCCGGGTATTCGTCCTGATAAATGGCGCATCGTCCTACAAGCTCGAGGCTTTGCCCCTCGTTAAGCAACACATCGCCTTTCCGAATCCGGAATTGCGCGAACTGCTCATCGGTCATCGGCATCGTGAGCACGTCACCAGTTTCGATTCGGCCATCGAAGACGTTCTTGGTGCGAAAATACGGGCGTTGCTGGCCAGGCGCATTCACGGCCAATGCCTTGCCAGTGAGAACCTCGCCTTTTTCACAAACTGGACAGACCTCCCACTCCTCCGGGATCACGCCGACTTCAGTCTGTTTGTAGCCGGGTTTCATAGTGGTTCGCCGCCTTCGTTGAGGATTGCGAGGTAGGCGTCATAGGAGAAGACGCGGTTGCGGCGTTGGCCGGTGAGCTCGCGGGCGATGCCGACAGCGACGAGTTGGGCCATGGTTTTGTTGGCGGTGGGAAAGGTCATGGCGCTGAGCTGGCAGAGCTGGGGCAGGCTGAGGATGGGCCGTTGCCACAAGGCGGCGAGGACGCGCCGGGCGTTGGCGGCACTGCGTCCGGACTGCTCGATGCGGCCGGCGTCTTCGTCGAAAAGGGCGACGAGGCGGCGGGCGGTTTCGACGGCGCCGACTGCAGTGGTTTCCACGCCTTCAAGGAAAAAGTCCACCCATGCTTCCCAATCGCCGACGGTGCGGACGCGGTCGAGCAGGTCATAATAGACCTGCCGGTTTTGTTTTAAATAAAGGCTGAGATAGAGCAGCGGTTGGCCGAGCATCCCGCCATGGTGCAGCAGGAGGGCGATGAGCAGACGGCCGAGACGGCCGTTGCCATCTAGGAACGGGTGAATGGTCTCGAACTGGACGTGGGCGAGGGCCGCCTTGAGCAGGACGGGCATCGTGTCGTCATGGAGGAAGGCTTCCAGCGCGGCCATGCAGGGATCCACCTCGTGTGGCGGGGGCGGTACAAAACGGGCGTTGCCCGGACGTGTGCCGCCGATCCAGTTCTGCGAGCGGCGGAATTCGCCCGGATCCTTTTTGCCCCCACGGCCGCTCTGGAGAAGGCGAGCGTGCAGCTCGCGTATCAGCCGTAGTGACAGAGGCAGCTCCTTCAACCGCTCCAGTCCATACATCATCGCGTCAACGTAGTTTGACACCTCCCGGATATCGTCGATGGGCTGGCCTGCCTGAGCTTTCGATTCTAATCGTAGCAGGTCGGTGAGGGTTGATTGCGTTCCCTCGATCTGTGAGGAGAGCACCGCCTCCTTGCGAACGTACATGTAGAGGAACAGCTCCCTGCTCGGTAGGAGCATGGTTATTCCGTCGAGACGCCCGAGCGCGCGTTCGGCCAGACTCAGCCGATCTAGCAGAACGAGCACATTTATTGCCGGGTCCGGGGGCAGCGGCGGCGGCACGAAGGCGCGCACGATTTCGCCCGCCACAGGCGATTCAAGGAAGCGGCCAAGCCGCCTGTTAACGGGGTCGTCAATCATATTCGAGATCATGACTCTGGGTTCTAATTAAAACAATCGGGGCTTTGCTTAATTAGCGACGCTGCCAAGGTAAGCGCCCTTAAATAAGGGGCCGCTGCGTGGCAGGCATAGCGGCGGATCAAGGACAGCCTACTGCGGCGTACAATCCTCGGGATGCTTCCGGCGGCCTCTGTGGAAAGGGCCTTCGCCAAGCGTGCTCGGATCACGAAGCGCCATGGTGGGCATCACCGCGAGGACTGAAGAAGCCCTCCTGATGGTGAGTTCAGAATAACTCATTGATCTGATAATGAAAAAATCTGGAGCGGGCGATGGGATTCGAACCCACGACCCCAACCTTGGCAAGGTTGTGCTCTACCCCTGAGCTACGCCCGCATCCGACCAGCCGGGGAGGGTTCGCATTCCCGGTGGAGGGCGGCGTTCTATGCCCGATTC
>JAYVTN010000398.1:0-3244 GCA_043788785.1 Spartobacteria bacterium
TTGCGGATGTCTTCGGTGTAGCCGCCCGCTAAACCCCATGCGACCGGGATCTGTTCCCGGCGCGCGAACTCGAACACCACCCGGTCGCGCTCTTGTAAGTCCTCGAAACCCAAGGCCAGTGGCGAGAACGGATCTTCAAAATAAGGATCCGCGCCGGCTTGGTAGAGGAGGATCTCCGGCCGCCGTGCGGCGATCAGTTCGAGTGCCAGGTGAAGCGCATCAAGGAGGCGCTTGCGATCGCATCCAGCAGGCAAGGGCAGGGAGCGATGGTTCTCCCCATCCTTGTGTCTGAGGACCGAGACGTCCCGGTACGGACGGTTCTCAAGGAAATCATTCCCGTACACCGAAACCGCAAACAGCCACGGTCGAGCCGCCGCCAATTGGGCCGTTCCATTCCCGTAATGGAGATCCATATCCAGCACAGCCGCGGCTCGGATCCGTTTACAAGCAAACAGCTCCTCTAACGCGACCACCAGACCGTTGAACGTACAAAAGCCCTCGCCATGATCGGAGCAGGCATGATGGAATCCACTCGCCAAAGCCGCGCTGACTCCTGCCTCCAGGGCCCTTTTGGCCGCGGACACGCACGCACCATTGGTCAAACACACCGACGGGAAAATATCCGCAGACCATGGGAATTTTTGGGATTCCGCCAACTCGCGTGGCACCCCCGTGCGAACCGCCTCAATATATTGCCCGGTGTGTACGCGTCCCAATTCCAACGCGGTGACCGGGCTCGGCTCGAGAAGTTCGATATCCGGAGCCCCACGTAACGCCTCGGCAACCAGTGCAAACTTGCCGATCGGCATGATGTGTTGACCGAGCGGAGCGGCAAAGCCGGGATGATAAAACACGCCAAGCTTCATTCTGAGGGTCTCCGGAGAGGGATTTGGGTTTGGGCCCATTCGTATCGAGCTAAATCCAGCAAAGGATGCCTTTGCGCCCTTATCTGGGGCTCATAAACGGTGTAGAGGGCCTCCACAATTTTCCGTAGCCGCTGGGCGCCGATCCAGCCCTGGGATTCAAGGCCAACCTGACGCACGACCAATTGGAAGGGCAACGGAACGGGGCCGCCGTTTGCCTCCATCTGCTCCTGCGCGGAGAAATCTGGCTGGTAATAGGCCACCTGGGCAGGATCCACCTTCAGGAACCCTGCCCGCTCATAAGCCAGCAACCGGATCCACCGGGAGTGGGCAGACTGGCCCAGCGCCGGCATAGGCGACGAAGGATCTTCAACATACTCCATTTCCGCGACCAGCGTGACCGGGACCTGCGCAGGCAATCCGTGGGCGGCCGCACAAGCCCGGGCCGTCGCCAGCGGCAGCGCCCGCACCCAGCCCGCCAAGCCCGTCCGGCGGAACTCGGGTGCAACCACGCAATGGGAGAGGTGGACCACGACCTCGCCTCCGATTGCCACAGCACTATGGTCGCGGACCGCCGCCCATCGGGCTTCGTGCCGGATGAACACCACTTCATAAAAAATGGAAGGCCGCTTTTCAAACCGTTCCCGGAGCATCGCAGCGGGCTCCAACTCCCCTTTTGCCCCGAACTCCTTTGCGAGCACTCCGTAAGCGAGCGCAAAAAGCGGATCCAAACCGGATTCTATCCGCTCGATGGCGAATCCTCGCAGGTCCAAGGTTGCCGCCTTGGCATCCCCGGGAGCCAAATCCCCAGCAGAAATGACCATGCTCACGCCCACAGTGTACCTCGGATTTGGCAAATGCGCACTCAGGGTTTACTGTGAAATGTGAGAACCGGGACCACCCTCCAAAAGATCGACGAACAGTTCCTCCTGCATCCGTTCACCGACCATCAGGAACTCCATGCCCAAGGCACTCACGTCCTCACGGCTGGAAACGGCGTTTTCCTTAAAGACTCCGAAGGACGCTCCCTCCTGGACGGCCTCGCGGGGCTCTGGTGCGTGAATGTGGGCTATTCTTGCACCGAAATCGCCGAGGCGGTTTCCGCGCAGATGCGGTGCCTGCCTTACTACCCCTCCTTTTTTAATTCCACGACCGAACCGGCCATCCAATTGGCAGCCAAGCTGGCAGCCTTAACCCCGGATTCTCTCCAGTACACATTTTTCAGCAACTCCGGCTCGGAAGCCAACGAGACGGCCTTGAAGCTCATCCGAGCGCTCATGAAGCTGCTGGGCAGCCCGAAGCGCACCAAGATTTTGAGTCGGGAATTCGCATATCATGGAGTCACGATCGCGACGACCAGCATGACCGGGTTGCCTGGCTGCTACACGCCCTTCGACCTGCCCCTACCCAATTTTGTGCATGTGCCGACGCCCTATGCATATGCCGCCAACCAGGAACACGATCCAGTCGCCTACGGGCAGTGGTGTCTGGAGCAGACCGAAGCCATTATCCAGAGGGAAGGCGCGGACACCATTAGCGCCATGTTCGTGGAACCCATCCAAGGCGCTGGCGGCGTGATCGTTCCTCCGGAGGGCTACCTGCGGGACCTGCGCGAGCTGGTGCGTAAACATGGCATCCTCTTTGTGGCCGATGAAGTCATCACCGCCTTCGGTCGGCTCGGGGCCTGGTTTGGGAGCTCCATGTGGGACTTGGACCCCGACTTGATGACCTTGGCCAAAGGCCTCACTAGCGGGTACTTGCCTCTGGGCGCCACAGTGGTCCGGGACGAACTCGCCCAGCAGCTCATTGGCGGCGGCTATCTAGCCCACGGCTTTACCTATAGCGGACATCCTGTGTCCTGCGCGGCGGCATTAGCCAACCTTGCCGTGATCGAACGCGATGGTCTCGTCGAGCGAACACGCGACCACTTGGGCCCCTACTTCCAAGCGCGGCTGCGCTCCTTGTCCGGCCATCCTGCCGTGGGCGAAGTCCGCGGATTGGGTCTCATCGGCGCCCTCGAGCTGATACCCCGGAACGGCAAGCGGGCCTTAACGCCCCAGACTATGCTGGGCCTCCGGGGTGCCCGACTGGCCCGGGAAGAAGGGGTCATCGTCCGGGGCATCCGCGATCTGATCGCCCTAGCGCCGCCCTTGATCATCAAACCCACGGAAATCGACATGCTCTTCGACGGCGTCCACCGCGCCTTGGACCGGCTTTGGGACGCGTGAAACGGGCCAACGGCCTGCTTTATTCTGGAAGGCCAACGGCCTGACCTATTCTGAAAGGCCAACGGCCTGACCTATTCCAGCCCAGGGCAACGCCCCATAAGCGCTAACCCCCTGGAACTGAGATTAAGGCGCCCTTTCAGGGCTCCGCCGTCT